>DASQTN010000804.1:0-6370 GCA_035641895.1 Chryseolinea sp.
GACATGGCCAGGATCAGGCGCGTTAGGGGAAATAAAATCAGGAATGAAATTCCAAACAAGATCGCCGAAGACTGCAACACTCTGTTCGGATAAATGTTGCCTAATACTTTTGGAAGAAACTGGGCCGTTAGTAAAATCAAAAGCGTCGAAAAAATGATTTGAACAAAAATCGTAACCATCATATGATCCAGCACGACGGGAAGCATTTCGGCCACGATTGGTAATAGCACGCGTGCCATGAAGTAACTGAAAAAGACGAGCGATGTACAATAGCCAACGCGTGTTGTGCCCACCAGCCAGGAGGGACGGTTAAAGAAAAAAACTAAAATCCGTGAGTTCAGGCTTCCAGCACTCGCTTCCTTTTCGATGTTCGTTTTATCTGCTATGAGATATGCGATCTCGAAGGAGGTAAAGAAAAACGAAAAGAACAACGTTATACCGACTCCAAAAAGGAAGTGAGAATCCATGTTATTTTTTCTTTCTCAAGTTATATACAAAATATAAGATGAGCGCTAACATCAGTGCCCAGTAAGCTTTCCCAAAACCAAGTACCATCGTTTGATGGATGCCAATAATCAAAAATGCTATTGCCGCCGAGAGAACAAGAACATCAACCAGTTTCATGTTCACGTAAAAATAATGATTATTTTTTTGAGGCTTAGAATGGCAAATTATTCGTTTACTTCAATTGTTCCCTCCGGATTCGTGATCTCATAATCGCTTAGATCTTGCATGGCGTCGAGACCAGTGCCATAAATAACATCGCCCTGTTGCTTGATGGTAACAAATTTATTAGTGAAAATTTTTTTTGTTTTTGGATTCCAAAACAGCTCTTCAGTATTTAGCTGTTCATTTTTTTCAACATTCTTAACCTCCACGTTACCCTCGCCTCGCCATCGGTCTTCCTCCTTGATATATTTTGCATAGTTCGCCCGAAGGGTAGATTGAAGTCTTCCAAATTCATTATACATCTCAATATAAACTCCTTTGGGGAATTCCCGGTCGCCGTTCGCAAACTCATAAAAAACCTCTGCCGTTAGTTTTGATTTGATCTGTTCGTTCTCACTGTTGAAAAGTTCAACATTCTCCACTTCGCGCAACGGTCCAGTATATTCCAATGGCTCTTTTAAATCAGTTTGAGTACAGCTGATGATGGAGAAGCCTAGAATAACTATTGATAGTCGGATCATAATAAATGAAAAAGGCCATAGAGGAACTATGGCCTTTAGCAAATTTCGTATTTTTCTAGTCTCTGGTTCTGATGGTTGTTGTTTCATTGATCCAACACTCCACTTTCTTAGAATCACCTGGTTGGTAGTTTACCAGGAAGATATCCTCTTTAGAAGGAAACGCTGATTTCGCCTGAGCTACTTTTTGGCCATTCCCTGCGCGTTGATAGTAATCGGCCGCCAACAAAAATACCAACCTGTCATCTGCCTGATTTACTTTTTTGCCGCACTCGCCGGCACTATTAAAATAGAGATCGCCAATCTTTTCATATGCTTCTTTCGCTACTGTAGTATTTGCGGCAGCTGCCTGGCGATATAGCTCACGAGCACCTGACTTGTTACCTTTTCGAGCGGTTAACGTTCCCATGTACAGCAACACTTCAGCCTTGTCCTGACCTTCGGTGCAAATACTTTGTGCTTCTTTCAAGAAAGTTTCAGCCTTATCCAACTCATCCTTTGACATGTAAATAATTCCAAGATTTTTAGCTAAACCGCAGTCCTTAGTTCCGTTAGGATCTTTGTGGACAGTTTCCGCAGCCTGGAGCCAAAGTGGGTCGTCTGTACATTTTCCTTGTAGCATGAAAGAGAATATCTTTTTAGCCAACGCAATATCGTTTGGATTTTGTTTGAATTTAGGAGCGAGGTTAGCTCTGACGAAATCGCAATCCACCTTTACCATGGTGATCAGCATCGCGTCGATATCGTCCTTATATTTTTTGTATTTATCTACAGGCTTGCCTTCGCTTTGAGTTTTTTGGATTTTTGCATCAATGATTGCTATCAGTTTGTCATACCGTTCCAGAATTTGCACATCGGTCATGGTCTTGAATTTCGCTGCGTTCAACCGAACAATCTGGAAATAGGGAACGATAGTGGCGTCCATGACGTTGTTGCCGCTTTTTTGAAACACTTCATCCAACATCTTGAGTGTTTCCGCAGGTTTATCCGCCGAATTGTATTTCAAGTAAAGCAATGCTTTTCTGTTAAAGACCGTAGGATCGTCTCCACAATTCTTCATCCTTAAATCATAGATGATCATCAGTGAATCCACATATACTTTCTTGCGAGCCGGATCTTTTTCAGCTTCGGCAAGCTCGTCGTAAATATCAGCTCCGTTAATGTATAAGCTCGAATGAAAATTTGGGACATTAGTCAGCAACCAATTAAGGGGCGCCAACGCTTGCTTATATTGTTTGGCGTTTTTGGCATCTTCGTATAATACTTTACTTTCCTCAGCTTTTGCTTTCTGGGTAGCGTCAGTAGGCCATACGACCTCCTTACATTGCGCAAATGAAGCGGTTGAAGTGAAAAGTATTGCCAGTAATACTACACCGGCCATAATAGAATTTTTCATAATGCATTTCATTTCTTAATCAAACTTTCTTTTAATGAACCATTGATCGTTAAAGGTCAATCCTAAATAAATTTTAAAGTAGCTTTCTTCCAAAATATTTTCATCCTTATTGCCGCGCTTTCCCCACTTAAACGCTAAATCCACACTAGAACGTCCGGCTGGTACTGACATGCCAAAATTAATGCCAAAATCATTAACAGGCTTATTATTCGCTAAATAAGGATATCGGGATAAATTTAATCCGGCTCTAAAGGTAATACGCTTTAGGTAATTTTCTACAGCATTTGGATCGGCAGTGTACTCGCCACCTAAAGAAAATCTCCACGACTCATTAAGTCCTTCATCATCTTGGTTAACACTTTTAAAAGGTGACCAGTCCTGATAGAAAAACTCAGTCCCCACCATCCAATTGATCCCTTTGGAATATGAAAAACCAACAGTGAAGGAGGAAGGTACTTCGACCTTTCCGTTAATAACAGACAGTGTATATCGTTCCACCGTATCTTCCGACAGCGTAGTTCGGATAATTTGACGGTTGATTTTACCTTTTAATTTGCTGCTAAGATTGTAGACTGCACCTACGCTGAAACGACGGTCATTTCTGCGACCTAATGAATCCTGGCTGTAAGAATAACCTAGGCCGAAGTTGAAACCTGTAACGTTGGTTTTTTCCGCAATGTTAATAACATAGGGCGTGGCGCCATTTGCTGTATTATCCAAAAAATTCGAAGATATGTTATCAATTGGCCCAAAAAGGTAGGTTGCTTTAATACCAACACTCATGTACTTGGCAACACGAACACCATTTGACCAATATAACTGGGTGAGGCCGCCTTTTCCTGTCTGAAAAGCAGTAACGGTGTCTACTACCTGGCCGTCCTGGTTCATCACATCTTGGGGAAATCTGAAATTGTAATTCACATTAGTATAGGGCATCAGACCCACGGCTGTGGACCACTTATTCATTTTAATAGGAAATGCCACCGCAAGGTAATTTAGATTGCCGCCAGCATTCTTCTCATTTAAAGTATCCGCTTTGACAGTCCGCGACTCGTACAGCATTCCGACTTCAAAAACGGTTAATGGATTAAAAACCAGCAAAGCGGGGTTTTGGTTATTCAAATACCAGACCTGGGGATGACTTACACCTAAGCCTCCGGTGCCTTGATTATGAATTAGGCTATTACCATAAGCCTCTCCTATACCGAAATCTGTAAAGGGTGATGGTGCTGCTTGCCCACATACCTCTGCTGCGAAAAACACAACAGCAATCACTAAAAAACACGTTTTAACCACCGACATTATAAATCAAAATGCTGTTTAATCCGCTGAGCACTAGTTCAGGGAGCGCAAATATGGGCGCTTTCAGTTTGTTTTCAAAAAATCGCGCATCTCCACCACATAAAATCACTCGTAAACCCTCGAATTCCTGTTGGTAGCGCGTAATTATTCCATTTATTTCTTCAGTCATACCGTTGATAGCGCCACTTTGAAGGCACGTTTCCGTGGTGTTGCCTATAAGTGGAGGGTCATCGATTATATTCGCCAGGGGTAATTTTGCCGTAAAGACGCTCATCGCCTGAAAACGCATTTTTAAGCCGGGGGATATGCCGCCTCCATAATAATTTCCCTTCTTATCCAGAAAATCATAGGTAACGCAGGTCCCTGCGTCGATGACAAGACAATCTTGAGCGGGGAATTTTTGATGCGCACCACAAACGCCTGCAATTCGATCCACTCCGAGCGTTTGAGGGGTTGCATACAAATTCTGCACAGGCAGGGGTAGTGAAGGACTCAAAATAAATTTTCGTTTTACGTGGCTAATCCATTCAAGGATGGAAGCGGGTTCATGACTAACAGAACTGAGGATGAAGTTTTCCGCAGAAAAGTTTTGTAAAAAGAAATTCAATTTCTCCTTATCAGAAAAAGTGAGGCTTTGTTTTAACTGATGATTATCGAAAACCCCTACCTTGGCAAACGAGTTTCCGTAGTCAAGAACTAAATTCATCCGGCATACTCCTCTATAGTATTTTTTGTTTTTTTTGTAATAGCTTCGACGCCACCCTTCAGGATGCCAAAAGTATGTATTCAAAAAGTAACATTAAAGTCATATGACAATGACTGTTTTGGAATTCGTGAAGTATGCCACGGCTGTAATCGCTTAACGGTGAAGAGAAAAATGTTAAAGTTATTCACCGATGATAGAAACTTTAACTCCTTTTTTGTTTCACCACTATTTGGTGAACTGTAGCGATAATAGTGTGTTGATACGAGGAGGGAGAAAGAATGGCGTTGGATTGTAATCGAAAATAAATTTAATTCCTGTTACTGATAAACTCCTCGTGGGTACGTGCTAATTTGAAGTCGAAATGAAACTGATCCTCTCAAAGTTCGAAAATACTCGCCCCGAAATTGTATTTGAATGGAAAGATCCTGAAACTGAAGCGGAAGGCTGGGTCGTTATTAACTCGTTGCGTGGCGGCGCGGCAGGTGGAGCAACGCGGATGCGAAAGGGTTTGGATAAGCATGAAGTTGAGTCAATGGCCAAGACTATGGAGGTTAGGTTTACTGTCTCCGGGCCTTCGATAGGTGGCGCTTATTCAGGCATCAACTTTAATCCAAGTGATCCGAGAAAAGCAGGTGTGCTGCGGCGGTGGTACAGTGCTGTTACTCCATTTTTAAAATACTACTATGGAACCGGAGGTGATATCAACGTCGACGAACTTGAGGAAATAATTCCAACTATAGAGCGCCTGGGTGTTTTACACTCTCAGGAAGGTGTGTTTGCCGGCCACTATAAATCCAATGAAGAACAAAAGATCAACCGTGTCAACCAGCTTCGTCACGGTATGCGGAAGGTTATAGTTGATGAGCGTTACACGCCTTCATTAGAAAAACAGTATACCATTGAAAATATGTGTACCGGGTTTGGAGTGGCGCACGCGGTGAAGTCGTATTATGAGTTGTGGGGCGGAGATATCAAAAAGAAACGCGCTGTAATTCAGGGATGGGGTAATGTCGGCTCTGCGGTTGGATTTTACCTCGCCCAAATGGGCGTAAAAATCGTGGGAATTGTTAGTCATGAGGGCGGTTTAATCAATCAGCAGGGATTCTCTTTGGATGAAATAAAGGCACTGGTGACTAACCGAAACGGCAACAAGCTTGTTTCAAAAAACATGCTGCCGTTTTTTATGGTCAACCAAAAAATTTGGGATTTGGAATTTGAAGTTTTTGTTCCTGCAGCAACATCCAGGTTAATCATAAAAGATCAAATCGACAGGATGATTGCGTCTAAAATTGAAGTCTTTCCGTGTGCGGCACACGTTCCGTTTTTTGATCCGGAGATGTTCCTGGGACCGATAGGCCTATACGCGGACGAAAAATTTTCCGTTATCCCTGACTTTATTGCTAATTGTGGTAGGGCGAGAGCGAGTACATATTTTATGGAGAATCCTGTGCCAGACACAGACGAGCCCATATTTAATGACATTGCCCAAACGATTCATGAAACGTTGCGCAAGACTCACGCACTCAACCCTTATCGAACGGGAATCGCACAGGCGTCATTTGAACTGGCGCTGCAACAGATTGTATAGCGACGAGGTCATGAGGATGTGCAAACGGAAGCAGTGCTAATTCTTTCCCAGCAAGTGTTCGATGAAAAGGTAAGCAGCAGCACCGGCAAAGTATCCCATCATGGCAATGAGACTTATTTTTTTCGTGTACCAGATGAAGTCAATTTTTTCCATTCCCATAACGGCAACGCCCGCTGCCGAACCGATAATTA
>DASQTN010000805.1:0-3235 GCA_035641895.1 Chryseolinea sp.
TTCGCTGACCAGCAGGCACGCAGTGGTATGATACCACCGTGGACTAATGGAAGACACGCCAAGGAACTTCGTGCCACTATGGGGATGAAACCGCAGGTAGGAATTTTTAGTGTCGGTCTAGAAGAGCCGTACCGGTGGAAAGATTCCGTGCAGAGCAACGCCGAGATCAGAATATGGGTCGCAGAAGGAGTTGCAAATGGACTTCGCCCGTGCTTTGTCAAGTTCGGAGGAAATATTTTTGACAAAAGATGGATGGAGACTGTACAAAACATGTATGGCAAGTATTTCCAAAATGAAAAATATTTGCGAAACACCGCGCCTCTCGCGCGGATCGGCGTCGTCTATTCCGAGCAAACCGATCAAAATTATGGAAGTAAACCGTGGCAGAAAAATTATCACGATCATGCATATGGAATCTACCATGCTTTAATTGAAGATCACTTACCGTTCGAAATGGTAAATGACAGGCTGATGGATGCAGAGCATCTCAAACCGTTTAAGCTGCTGATACTTCCCAACGTCGCAGCGCTCTCGGACCAGCAATGCAGTCAACTGCGAAAATTTGTTGAAAACGGTGGCAGCCTCATAGCGACCTACGAAACGTCGCTGTACAACGAAGAAGGAAAATCACGAACCGACTTCGGACTATCGGATCTGTTTGGCGTTTCGTACAGCCAAAGCGTTGAAGGTCCATTACAAAATAGCTATTTGCGATTGAAGGCCGACAATAGCAATTCCAAATTTCACCCGGTATTAAAAGGCCTGGAGGATGCTTACCGCATCATCAATGGGACTCATCAGGTTAACGTAACAGCAAAAGGAAACTTTCCGAGCCCGGTGACACTGGTTCCCTCCTATCCTGACCTTCCCATGGAAGATGTCTATCCTCGAACCGGCGATACCGACATTCGGGAGCTTTATTTGCGCGAGCTCGGCGCTGGTCGGGTGGCGTATTTTCCTGGTGACATTGATCGCGCATTCTGGCAAATAATGGGTCACGATCACGGGAAACTTCTAAGGAATACGATACGGTGGGCGTTAAACGAGGAACCAATGGTGTCCGTGAAATCTCCAGGCGTGATGGATGTTACCACCTGGCAGCAAGAAAAATCGATGACCGTGCACCTTGTTAATCTTACCAATCCTATGATGATGAAAGGCCCCTTCCGAGAACTTATACCTGTCGATGCGGAAGTCGTGATTAAGTTACCCACACACAGGAAAGTTACAAGTATCAAACTCCTCTTGCGAGAGCAGAATGTAACGCCAACCATAGAGAACGGATTTGTTTCCATATCAATTCCAAGAATAGAGGATCATGAGATCATCGGCATCGATTTAGGCGAATGAACCCTGGTAGTTTTTTTAAAATTATCAGCCAGACTACATGGCGCGGGTCATTATATCGACCGGTAAAAACGGGTTACTGTTTACCAATTACCTCTTATATTAGTGCGCGCAAAATTCAATGCTGAAGAATTACTTGAAAATAGCTCTTCGCTTCATGTTGAGGCAAAAGGGTTTTTCGATTATCAACATAGCTGGTCTTACCATCGGGATCACTTGTAGCCTACTCATTATTCTCTACATATACGACGAGTTGAGCTATGACAAATTTCACCCTGACGCAGAGCAAATTTATAGGCTAGGGTTCAGGGGTGTATTGGAAGGGAAAAAATTCAATTCAACTCAAACCGGCCTTCTGTTGGCACAAAGCCTTGACGAAGACGTTCCCGAAATTGAAAGTGTTCTTCGTATCGCCAATTGGAAAACATTTCCTATCCGGTTTGAAGATAAGGCATTTACGGAACCTAGCCTTTTGCTGGCGGATTCGAATTTTTTCCGATTTTTTAATTTCAAACTGGTAGAAGGCCACCCCGATAGTGTACTCGCCGGCGAACGTAAAATCGTTATAACCGAATCGGCGGCAAGGCGTTACTTCAACTACCAGAGAAACGGCGATCAATCACCAATTGGCAAAATTATAAACCTTGCACAAGGATATACTGCGACGGTGGCAGGAATTGCTGCCGATCCCCCACTAAATTCGCACTTCCATTTTTCGGTGATACTCTCATTGAAATCATTTACCACCACGGCTCGCAGCGACTACATGACTGGTACTGTATTCACCTATTTCAAACTTAAACCTGGGGCTCAACTTGACGACGCTTTTGCAAAATTTAATAACATCATCGAATATAAAATCGGCGCACAGCTGGAACAAGAACAGAATACGACACTGGCCAATTTTAAAGCACAAGGAAATGACATTGCGTTTTTTTCACAGCCATTACTCAATATTCATTTAAGATCACAGCTCAATGATGAATTTGAACCAAACAGCGATGTCCAATACCTCTTTACTTTTGGTTCCATCGCTTTATTCATCACCGCGCTAGCGTGTATCAACTTTATGAATTTATCCACGGCGAGGTCTGCCAGCCGTGCGAAAGAGGTTGGCATAAGAAAAGCTGTGGGCGCACCGTACAATCGATTAATGACGCAGTTCTTGCTCGAATCGTATCTATACATCGTTATCGCCGTGATCATTTCCTTGTTGTTCATTCTTGTACTACTGCCTGTTTTCAATTTATTTACCGGGAAACAGCTGAGCTTTACAGTGCTCGCCAATCCTGTGTTTTTGGCATGCGCTATAATCTGCGTCGTGGTATCGGGTTTACTTGCGGGGAGTTATCCTGCCTTTTACCTCTCACACTTTAGTCCGGTAGAAGTTTTGCGCGGAAAATTACGTCAACAAATCCGTAGCTATGGCATTAGAAATGGACTTGTCGTTTTTCAATTCTTTATTTCGTCGGTTCTTATCATTTCAACCCTTGTGGTATACTTGCAAATTCGTTATATCCAACAAGCCAACATCGGGTTCGACAAAGACAATATTATTAATCTGCTGCATACACGTAATCTTGGAGAAAATGGCGTGGCTTTTAAAAACGAGCTTTTGTCGCATCCGGAGATTAGTTCTGCGAGCTATGCAAACCGCCTCCCTCCTCATGTTGACTGGCAATCTGTCTTTACGCTTCTCGACACGGAGAAAGATTATCTTTTGGGTGTTTATGAAATGGACTACGATCACCAGGAGACTATGCGTTATGAAATGCTTGAAGGACGTTTTTTTTCTGAACAAAATGCCGCCGATACCAATGCTGTAATTCTAAATGAAACTGCTGCCAGGAAACTAGGACTTTCCATCTTTACCGGTAAAAAGCTTATC
>DASQTN010000806.1:0-8708 GCA_035641895.1 Chryseolinea sp.
TTTTACGTTGAACACAGAAAAAATTAACGGTGCGACTTCCACAATAAGTGCCGCAGGAAACCTCGCAATGGGAGGAGCAACAAATCAAATCAATCTTAGTATCAGCTACAAACTATTGCCGAACGGTGAATTACAATTAACCGGATCTAAGACATTCCTAATGACAGATTTCAAAATGCAACCCCCCACTGCAATGATGGGAACAATTAAAGTCGGCAATGAAGTATTGGTGACGTTCGATATTACACTTATTAACAACAAGGAAATTTTATAAATACATCTTTTAAACTATACTGTTATGTTACTCTCTAAAACAATACGATTCATTGGCCTGATTGGGTTGATGACGATGACTTTGGGTGCTTATGCCCAGCAGGGCCGAATTCAATATTTCAGACCCTATGACCAGCGTGGTATCAACATTTTCGAAACATCGAAATATGATACTGTAAAATTTGATGGCTTGAAGTTAAGAATAGGCGCGAATTTTTCGCAGCAATATCAGAGCCTGAAACATTCAAATTCTGAAAACATGGTTGGCGAAGTGAACAAGAATGCACTTTATGATCTCAGCCCTGGCTTTAACCTAGCTATGGCAAACTTCAACATTGATGTTCAATTGACTGACGGCGTGCGGGTAAGTCTGATTTCTTACATGTCCAGTCGTCACCATAATGAATTCTGGGTTAAAGGAGGTTTTTTTCAAATCGATAAGGTAGCGTTTCTCAATAGTCAATTGATGAATGACATTTGGAAAAATCTTACGCTAAAAATCGGTCACATGGAAATTAACTATGGAGACTCGCACTTCCGCAGAACAGACGGTGGTAATGCACTGTATAATCCTTTTGTCGAAAACAATCTTATGGACGCTTTCACAACCGAGATCGGTGGCGAATTGTATTGGCAAAAATCCGGTTTCCTGGCAATGGTAGGAATCACGGATGGTGAGATCCAGGGCAGCACTACCAAAGGCGATGACCGGGCACCTTCTTACTACGGCAAAGCCGGCTACGACGGAACCTTCAATGACTTTCGAGTTCGCCTGACCAGTTCAATTTACACCACTAAAAGTTCAATTAGCAATACGCTGTATGGAGGCGATCGCGCAGGATCACGTTATTATTTTGTACTGGAACCAACTACGGCAACATTAACAGCCAACTCTTTCTCAGGACGTATTAATCCCGGTTTCAGAGACAACATTACCGCATTTGTGATCAACCCGTTTTTAAAATTCAAAAACATTGAAGTCTTTGGTACGTATGAAATTGCAACAGGAAATAGTCAAGTTGAAAATGGTGAAATCCAGTCTACGGATCCTGCACAGGGTTCCTTCCAAAAACTTTCAAAACGTCAGGCCAATCAATATGCGATAGACGGTGTCTACCGCTTTGCAAAAGATAAAATGTATGTTGGCGCAAAATACAATGTCCTTGACGGTGACTTGGCTTTTGGCCAAAGCACAACACAACCAAACATTAATCAAGGTGTTCGGCAGGATGTGAGAGTTGAACGAACAGCCTTTGCAGCTGGCTGGTTTATAACCAAAAACATTCTGCTTAAAGGCGAATACGTAACTCAGAAGTACAAAGATTTTCCAGCAACCGATATTCGAAATAATGGAAAATTCGAAGGCTTCGTTATCGAAGGTGTTATCGGCTTCTAATCTAAAGACAGGGTCCACTTTGGACCCTGTTTGTTTTCTAATTAACTCTATTGTCATGAAGCGGTCTCTTTTGATTCTTATTGTAGCAACTACGTTTTTAAGTAGCAGCTATTTTGATAACGGAACCTGGATCATCGATTCTAAAAGTCGGCTTACGATTTATGGGTCAACCAATATTAATAATTTCGTTTGTAAAATTGATTGTTACACCGGCAGCGATACACTTCAATTTGTTAAGAATTATAACGCGTGTGAAATTCAATTTTACCGTAACCGCATGACCATTCCCATACGCAGCTTTGACTGTGGATCAAAACAAATTTCCAAAGATTTCTGGGGAACTTTAAAGTCGGAGACTTATCCTCAATTGCAAATTAATTTTAGGTCGCTAGAGAACTTACCTGTTAACAATAACGATTGGGTCAATGGTATCGTGGATATCACCTTGGCCGGCGTTACAGCCCAATATACCATCCGTTACTATGTGAGCCGTGACAAAAATGTCATTTTCTTAAAAGGAACACAGCCCGTTAACTTTTCGGACTTTAAGCTCGAAGCGCCGGAAAAACTAAAAGGACTTATAAAGGTGAACGAGTCTTTGAAAGTTGAATTTAATTTGGTGCTGAAGGAGATTTAGGATTCTCGAAATGCTGTCGAGCAACACCCTAAGTAGGGCAGAGAATTTGTTAAATCATACTTGTCCTCAAGCATCAAACTGCACCGTAATGGAAAGAAATGTAACATCTAAATCAGTTAATATGAAATTGTTATCTAATCCTAAAACAGAATACTTATTGGACGCTAGCCTCGAGTACCTGCACAACGAGAGCCTGGAATGGCTAAATGAAATGGATTTTTGGCGAGATGAAATGGCCTTCTTTCAAAAGCTGCTTCACAAGGAAGGATTGAAAGATGCTTTCCCGAGTGAACGACTTGCCGCCTTGGACAAGCAACTGATTGGAATAATAACCAATAAGCTTGAAAAAATAATGAATGAAGTACGAGACCATGAACGGTCGTTGGCTGCACTCATTAAAACAACGTCGTTTCAGAAGGAAGAGAATTATAGGCATATGCATAGGCAACTACTTTGGGACATATGGGATATTCACACTGCTATCAGAAATTTTAAGAAGGATGTTTTTGCTTTTGTACGGAGATACCAACCCTCAACCTGCATTAATCTATATGAGCAAAATTATCGATTTTGATATTGAAGGCCGAAGGCAATTAACGATTGTGACTTCATACACTGCTACTTTCTGTGGACCACGTTTGAGATTGAAGTTATTTTTTAATCATATGCTATAGGTTGCCCTCAGTCGTTCAAAGAACAGGCACAACACTTAGACTGCTTTATCATGGCAGTTTTCCCGGATTGATATTCTTTTCGTATCGACCTGTCATCCTGGTTATTTCAATCCGATAGACGACGGGCTTCCGTTCTTTTTCCACACCTTGGGGGCTCTGACCGAAGCCTTGTGGCCTCATTGTCTCGCTTAACAAGTAAGGCATGAGCCGGTCTTTTAATATTTTGAATCCCTTCGCATACGCTGCTTCCTCTTTTAATTCTTTAAACTTTCCATGGACAATGACACACCTCCAGTTAGTCATGCTTTCAATGCTGTCAACCTCAAGGCATACTTGGGGGTTTTTTCGCATGATTTGTATCTTAAGACCTTCCCTCGAGTGTACGTAGATGGATTTGTCATGAAATGCATATGTAACTGGCACAATGTAAACGCCAGTCTCATCAGAGCAGCCTATTCTCCCGATCAGGCCACTTTGCAGAACGTGCTCCATTTGCTCATTTGTCAATGTACCTATCATACTCTTTCGACTTATATTTTTTTGAGGCTTTTAACCCAGATTAAACTGACTCAGTGATGTTGAGATCAAGTTTCTTACCTCCTCATCATTGAGTGGCACGTAATCTTCGTACAACTGCTCCAACTTTGCATTTGCGTCAACGGCCAACACTTGTATTTCGTTGACTTGGTCTGACAGGTCTTGTAAAGCTGCTGGCGACGCCACGGCGACTGCGATTTTTATTTCCCGTGGTCTCCTATTCCATATTGTTTGTAATGTGGCTTTCAGTGAGTCGGAACTCCTCAACACGTCAATTACAAGTATTATCGTTTTTCCATTTAAGTTAAGAGCTTCTCGATTTGAATTGTAAAAAGATTGTTGATGTCTCATAGCACTTTGTCCTAAAACAATTTGATGATAGATATAGTCCTGCGGTATGTCATAAGTTCCCTCGTTTAGCAAAACCACATCGGCACTTATTGAACCAATGGTTTTTTTTGTGTCGCCCGGATGAGTTATTTCTTTGCAGATAACAACTTCAAGTGGCAAACGAAGTTCAGAGGCAAGGTAGTATCCTACTTCTGCAGCACCTTTTGAGACGGCGACCACAATGCCATTGGAATTTCTATGTCGGCCGAGCTTTTCTGCGAGCAGCACACCGGCTTCTTTTCTGCTGCGCGTTGATAATGCGTGGTTGAGTGTCATAAAAAATATTTATACCGCTAAACTATGCCTTATAACAAGCATCGGGTATGACACCAATCATAGCATGTACTGATAAAAGTCAGGAATATAGTAATGAGTCAGAGGTAAATTGCTTTCACATTTTAAAGCATATGAAAACTCACTTTCGTAATGTTAATATCCGACGGTACAATGATCATTGCTGAGATACCTGTTTAATTTATCTTCAACAAACAAAAAAGTTATGATATCAGTCATAGGAGCTACCGGTAAATATATTGTCCAGCCAGAGCTTATCGAAAAACATATTAAAACTTTGAACGGGTTATCGTCATGTATGTTATGGAAAAGCGAGATACGAGCTTTCCAAAAGGTGCTGGGCCAGTCTTCACAACGTGTAACGGCAACGGACGACAAGAAAAAAGTTGATCATTTTCAAAATCTCATTCTTTATTATGGGGGTGAAGTAATTGATGGCCTTCGTAAAAAACTTCGGGATCATGAGAACCACCTCGCCAAAATGCTTGAGTCTGAAAATGAAAGTGACATTCAATATTATAAAGAACATGATGCAATCATGGATGAACTGGATACTTTTTCAAACCAGTTCAAACAATTCAGGGGCGAATTGATTGAATTTGTTGAGAAGTGAGTTGAAACGGAATGTAATACCAAGAATGACAGCCAAGCGGCTTTGTTCGCAGAATAATTTTATTAGTGAATCCATCAACAAAAAATACCAATATGAATTATACGAACTGTTCGAGTAAGTCTCCCACAAAGTAAGCAACGGAAGCTGCGGCAATGCCTAATATCAATGTTTCTGAAATGCTCCGGAGCAGACCGATCTTTGTAACATAGGTTTTGATATATCCTATTAAAACAAACGTAAGGGACGTTACGATACAAGACAATAAAAACGAGTCAATTTCTAGACCTGCTCGGTGACCCAATAAATACGATGCCAAGGGTATTACTCCAGCGATAAGGAAAGCGAGCAATGTACAAAGACCGGCCATCAAGGGCGACTTTCGCTCTTTCAATAATCCAAGCTCATCTTTCATCATTGTATCTATCCATACTGGTTTGTTAGCGGTAATTCTGTTTACCACCATCTGAAGTTCAGTCGCCTCAAAGCCTTTAGCGCGAAAAATATCTTCTATTTCTTGGCGCTCGGTTTCAGGCACATTTTCAATCTCCCATTTTTCAATTTGAAGATGTTTGTTGTAATTATCGCGTTCGGATTTTTTCGAAAGATAACTTCCAATAGACATGGAAAGACCATCGGCAAAAAGATTAGCCATGCCAAGGATCAGCACGATGCGAATGTTAAGATCGGCTCCCGCTGCACCAGCTACCACGGCAAAAGTTGTCACGATGCCGTCAATTGATCCATATACAACTTCAGGGAGATAGTTTTCAAATTTCTGCATCCATTGGCCACGGATGTGTATCCTCTCATTATTAATTAAGCCCATAATTTTAATGTATAAAAATAAAGTGTTGATATTTTCGAAAGTATGATCGTTCTCATTTTTTGGCCTGATGTTAATCACGGGTAGCTACCAACACAAAACCTGACATAAATCAGCTTTCCCTTTGATGATTATCAATCGTTGCGTCAGCTTGGCTCTCTACTTTTGATCAACAAAACATTATCGTCATGAAAAAAATACTTGTTCCTTGCGATTTTTCGAAACCTGCAATAGACGCCTACAGGTTTGCTTTGGACGTGGCTGCTCAAGCGAAGGGTACTGTTCAATTGCTTCATGTTATTGAACTTCCGGTGCTGCACGATACCTTACTCATGCCTACTCTCAACTTTGAAGAAAAGTTACTGGAGGAACTTGCCGAAAAAGCGCAGGCGGAATTTGAAAGGATCACATCAAAGTACAAAGAGGACGGTGTGAAGGTGACAATGAATGTTTTGTTTGGCCCGACATCTAGAATGATCCTTGATTTTGCCAATGATCAGGGTGTTGATCTTATCATTATGGGATCTCACGGTGCCATCGGTTTCAGGGAATTCTTTATCGGCTCGAACGCAGAAAAAATTGTTCGAAGATCGCCGGTTCCTGTTCTGGTTTTGAAGGGCTACTATAAGGGTCCTATCAAAAACATTATCTTTCCAAACACGCTTGACACTGAAAACCAGGAAGATCTTGTTATGAAAGTAAAGGCGCTTCAAAATTTTTTCCACGCCCACCTGCATATTGTTTGGATCAACACTCCTCTCAACTTCACTTCAGACACTGTCACTTATGAACGGTTAAATGCATTCGCAAAACGTTTCATGTTGAAAGATTTTACGATACACATTTTCAATTACTCCAATGAAGAAGAAGGTATTGTCCATTTTACGAAACTCGTCGATGGCGATCTGATAGCAATGGGTACTCACGGCCGGAAAGGTATTTCTCACCTTCTTAATGGAAGTATGGCAGAGGATGTTGTAAACCATACGAAGAACCTAATCTGGACATATTCATTACGGAATGAATCTGTTGAAGTTTAAATCATGAATCAATATCACATTGTTGACGAAAAGCGAATTGTTAGTGAATTGAAATGTTATCACTGTGGTCAACTCTGTGAAGAAACTTCATGGCTTAGCGATAAGCCATTTGGCTGTTATGGGTGCAAAACAGTGTTCGAGATACTAAGCGCAAATGATCTTTGTGAGTACTATAGTTTTGATAAAAATCCGGGAGTTCGGCTCAAGGAGCTGAGTGATGAGACATTTGGTTATCTCGATGAAAAGGACATCAGAAGAAAAGTTATCGAATTCGATTCTGAGACTTTTGCGCGCGTGAGATTTTATACTCCTGCCATTCATTGTGTGTCGTGTATCTGGTTGCTTGAGAACTTGCAAAAGCTTGATCACGGAATTTTGAAATCGGAAGTCAATTTTGCGCGCAAATCTGTTGTCATAGATTTCCATCCTCAACGGATCAGAGTTAGTAAGATAGCGACGCTGCTAACTCAAGTGGGATATGTTCCTCAAATCAATCTGGAAAAAGAGAAACCAAAAAAGACAAATAACACATCCCTTGTTCTGAAGTTAGCCGTTGCCGGGTTTTGTTTTGGGAATGTGATGTTATTCAGTTTTCCTGAATATCTCGGGCTTGACAATGAAGACGAAGGACTGAAGTATGCATTCTCCTGGTTAAATATCCTTTTGTCTCTTCCGGCTCTGTTCTATAGTGGATTTGATTATTTCACTTCGGCCTCAAAAAGCTTTAAGCAAAAACAAATCAATATTGATGTGCCAATTGCCGCGGGACTTCTCGCGCTATTTCTTCGAAGCACGTGGGATATTACTACTGGTTTCGGGCCAGGGTACCTGGATTCGTTCACCGGGCTGATCTTCTTTTTACTCATAGGTCGATGGTTCCAAAGTAAAACTTACGAAAGCCTTGCTTTCGACAGGGATTTTAAATCATACTTCCCATTGGCTGTACAAAAAATGACCAATCAAGGATGGAAGCCCGTTGTTATCTATGATCTTAAAAAAAGCGATGAGATAAAGATTAGAAATATGGAAATCATTCCAGCAGACTGCATTCTGCTCGATGATAACGCATATATCGATTACAGCTTTGTTACGGGTGAGTCAAAACCTGTCAAGGTAAAGCAAACTGAATTAGTCTATGCAGGTGGAAGACTAATCGGACAACCTGTAACATTTGCTGTCGAAAAGGAAACGTCTCAAAGTCATTTGACAAGGTTGTGGAATCATGAAGCGTTTCGGAAAACTGAAGAAAGCAGCTATCAGAAAATAATTGATCGTGCGGCCAGAAGATTTACGTGGATCGTGATGGGCATAGCCCTTGTTACAGCAATTTATTGGTATCTGGTTGACCCCTCCAAGATGTGGCTGATCATAACATCAGTGTTGATGGTAGCCTGTCCCTGCGCGCTTGCACTAGCCGCACCGTTCACATATGGAAGTATGCTACGTGTCTTCGGTAAGCACCAGTTTTATCTAAAAAACGCGGATGTAATTGAAAGACTCGCTTCTATTAATGCTGTCGTGTTTGATAAAACGGGAACGGTAACGACGGGCCAGGCTCCGAAAGTTAATTTCAGTGGTACCTTAACTCAAGAAGAATCCGGATGGGTAAAGCTGCTTACCAGCTACTCCACACACCCGTTGAGCAGTCTTATTACCAAATCGATACCTGTAACGACATCATCACAGGTTCAGGACTTTAAAGAGTTTCCCGGCAAGGGGATCGAAGCCTTGATCGAAGGGAATTTATTACGCATTGGATCGGCTATTTTTACAGAGTGTCCTGCTAAACCTGATTCCATATCTTCGACAGTTTTTGTTTCTATCAATGGAGAAGTGAGAGGTTATTACATCATTTCAACATCCGTTAGAGAAAATGTAAAAGGTATGATTAATCGTTTGGGTAAAAAGTGTGTAGCCATGCTTTCCGGAGATAACGAAGGGGAGCGTAGCAAAATGGAAACAGTATTCAATTCCTCGGTTCAACTTTTATTCAACCAGAGCCCTCACGATAAGCTTGAGTACATCAATAAT
>DASQTN010000807.1:0-2325 GCA_035641895.1 Chryseolinea sp.
TTCATGAGGTAATCGTCTACCACATTAGCTAAATGGTAGGTTGGCATTCCATCACTTTTCATTAACACCTTATCGTCAATTTGAGAAGAATGCACCATTACCCATCCGCGAATCATATCGTTTAGCCTTACCTCTTCTTTACGAGGAACCTTTAATCGAATAACATGAGGAGTTTGGGATTCCAGCAGAGTTTTCACTTCGTCTTCAAGGAGAGTAAGGGAATTGCGCATTTGCATACGCGTAATACTGTTGTACTGAGGAGTTGCAACACCCGCTGTTTTCAGCTGTTCGCGCATGGCTTCCAACTCCTGTTCCGTATCAAACGCGTAATAGGCGTAGCCACTGTCGATCAGCTGCTGAGCATATTGCCTGTACATCGGTTTTCTTTCCGACTGGCGATAGGGTGCATATGGACCTCCAACACCAACGCCTTCGTCTATCTTGATCCCGGCCCACGCAAGTGATTCCAAAATGTATTCTTCCGCACCGGGTACATACCGATTTTGATCGGTATCCTCGATCCTTAAGATCATCGTTCCCTTGTTTTGCCTGGCCAGTAAAAAATTATATAGCGCCGTTCTGACACCTCCAATGTGCAATGCCCCTGTCGGGCTGGGTGCAAATCGTACACGAACTTCTCTCATCCCTAATAAATCAAATTTGGACTGCAAATATAACGAGTTTTGAGTTTAAGGTTTCGAGTTTCCGCAATTCTAAACGTGCAGTACTTTAAGGGCGCACAAACTATAAACTATAAACTCGAAACCCCAAAACTTAGTATAAAACTCTATTTTTGAAGGAATAACAATTTTATTGACCGATTTTCTTGTCCTAAAGTAATCTCTCATCAATGCCATTAGAAAATTTGTATGATGTTATCATTATCGGTGCGGGACCGATTGGATTAGCGTGTGGAATCGAAGCCAAAAAAGCTGGCCTTAAATATCTTATCATCGAAAAGGGTTGTCTGGTAAACTCGCTATACCATTATCCGCTCAACATGACTTTCTTTTCCACTTCGGAACGTTTGGAAATCGGAGATGTGCCGTTCATTTCTCATGGTCCGAAGCCTAACCGCGCTGAATCGTTGGAATACTATCGACGCGTATGCGCGACGTGGAATCTTAATATAAAATTGTATGAAAAGGTCGCGAGTGTAATTTCCGAAAATGGAAATCACAGTGTCACAACCTCAAAAGGAAATTATAACGCCCAAGCAATTATTCTTTCGCTGGGATTTTATGACCTGCCTTATCCTTTAAACGTTCCCGGAGAGGAGTTACCAAAAGTGAAACATTATTACGACGAGCCACATCCATATTTCGGTCAAAATATCATTGTGGTTGGGGCGGCAAATTCCGCGGTCGATGTCGCGCTTGAAACCTACAGAAAAGGTGCCAACGTCACAATGGTTGTTCGCGAACCATCGATTCTAGATACGGTAAAATATTGGGTGAAACCTGACATCGAAAATCGTATAATGGAGGGTTCAATCAAGGCATATTTTAATTCTGAAGTTTTAGAAATCGGGACTTCTTCGGCAAGGATCAAAACACCGGCAGGGGAGCTAGTTATTGAAAATGATTTTGTATTAGCTATGACCGGTTATCAACCACCTTTTGAATTTATGGAATCCTGTGGCGTGAAATTTCAGGATGATCAATTCCATACGCCCATTTACAACGAAAGGACTATGGAAACGAATGTAAAAAATCTGTACCTGGCGGGCGTCGTGTGTGGAGGACTAAAGACAAATAAATGGTTTATTGAAAATTCAAGAGTTCACGCTGAAATAATAATTAATCATCTGAAAGAGGCTGCTATCTGAAAGCGCGTAAAATACTTTCCACGGAGTGCATATACGAACCTCCAAATAAATTGACGTGAACCATCAACGGATATAGGTTGTACAAATCCACTCTCTGTTCATGGCCAGGAGATAAAGGAAAGGCTTCGTGATAGGCCGAATAAAAATGTCCACTAAAACCACCAAATAATTTTGTCATGGCCAGGTCTGCTTCACGATTTCCGTAGTACACAGCAGGGTCTATCAGGCATGGCTCACCTTTCTCATCTGTGATTAGATTCCCACTCCACAAATCCCCATGAAGAAGCGAAGGTGCTTCAACCGGAATAAGGCCAGGCAGTTTGTTATAAAGTGCAGCAAATTTCTTTTCCCAGTCCGCCTTAGCAACACCATTTTCAATTGCGAGCTTTAGCTGGACCTGAAGACGTTGCTCAATAAAGAAGTCCACCCAATTTGTATTTGAATTATTATACTGCGGAAGCGATCCGATGTAATTGCTATAGCCAAGGCCAAAGAAT
>DASQTN010000808.1:0-2198 GCA_035641895.1 Chryseolinea sp.
ACTATTCTGTTTACCCGACGTTGTTCTTAACACTATTTTACGGCAACAGGAAATAGCCTGTAAAAAATTTCGTTAAAAGTGTGACCTTTATTTATATTTGGCATTCTAAGTGTATTAAATAACTTAACCTATGGAACCGAAGAAGACCGAAAAAGCGGATCTCACCAACAAATCATTCTTATTCTTAAGCATTGGTTTGGTGATTAGTTTATTGCTGGCGATTTCAGCATTCTCTTATCGTGTTTACGATGATACATCTGTAAAAGATCTCGGCGCCAAGGATGCAGTTGATGAAGAAATATTGGAAGTTCCTCCTACCGAACAATTGCCTCCACCGCCTCCAAAAATTCAGCAACCTCAGATAATTGAAGTTCCGGATGAAAAGAAGATAGAAGAGGAAATTGAAATCAACATGGACACCGAGGTGACGGAAGAAACCAAAGTGGAAGAAATTAAAATAGCGCCCGTCGAAGAGGAGAAAGAAGATCTTAATCAGATTTTCTTGGTAGTGGAAGAAACAGCCGCTCCTCAAGGTGGTATGCCTGCCTTTTATGAATTCGTAGGAAAAAAATTGAAATATCCTGCACAAGCGCGAAGAATGGGCATCGAAGGTAAAGTGTTCGTTGAATTTGTAATTGAACGTGATGGAACCATTACGGATGTAAAAGCCATCAAAGGCATTGGCGCTGGATGCGACGAAGAAGCTGTTCGCGTACTGCAATCTGCTCCTAAATGGAAACCTGGAAAGCAAAGAGGTAAGCCGGTAAGACAAAGAATGGTTCTTCCGATTGCTTTCAAGCTTGGATAGTATCTGGAAATATCTTTCGTATAGAAAAACCCTCTGCCAAGAGGGTTTTTTATTTTAATAGAAAACCTAAAACCAATCCTCCTAATATTATAAACGGAGGTGGAATCTTTGTGAAAGTGAGAAGGGCAAACGTACTAAGCGTTACCGCAAAGTTCAACGTGGTGTTCGCAAGCGGTTGAAACAAAATGACGGCCGACGCTACAACCAAACCTGAGCTCGCTGCTGTGATGCCTTCGAGTGACGCTCTCACTGCACGATATTTTTTCAGGCTATCCCAAAAACGAATAACGAAAAAAATAAGGAATGTACCAGGAAGGAAAATTCCCAGCGCAGACATTGCTGCGCCAATAATTTCGCCACCCGTTCCGTAGTCACGCATTGACAAGGCGCCGATGTAAGCGCTAAAGGAAAAAACCGGCCCGGGCAGTGCTTGCGCTACTGCATATCCCGAAAGAAATTCGTTGTGCGAGGTTGGGTGGTGAAGTGGTTTCGGGGCATACTTCTCCTTGATTTTTGCTTTCAGCTTAGAAACTTTGTTCACTCCCTCTCCTTCTTCGATTTCAACAAATTCTGTATAAAGAAGAGGTGCCAACACCTGGCCCCCGCCGAAAACGAGGCTACCATTCCGATAAAAATTTTCAAACAATTTTACAGGCAATGATTTTGTGACCGCCCCTAAAACGGCCGCAAAGATTAACACATTAATCCATAACAGGAAGTTCGCCCACGGCACTACCAATTTCTGCTTCTCTTCTTTTGGCTGAGCTTTGTATTTCAATGCTGTCACCAGACCTGATCCGAGCAGTATTATCGGGAACACAAATGGTGTTTGAAATATGTACGACATCACGGCAGCAACGAGCAATATTACAAATCCCGTTTTCGTACGAATGGTTTTTACGCTTATAATGTATGCGCCATAGCTGACGAACCCAACGGCCATCGGTTGAATAAATCGCGTAAATTCAGTGGACCAGTTCTTGGCTTGGATGCTGGTCATTATCATAGCTGCGATCATCATGATAATCACTGCTGGCAGGATCCATACTAACAGCGTTAAATACGCGAGTGTAGGTCCGCCAATTTTAAATCCGATGGCCGTCAAGGTCTGAGTAGATGCGGGACCTGGAAGCATCTGGCATAAGGAATTGATCTCCATCAATTCTTCTTCGGTCACATATTTCCGTTTCTCAACTAAAAGTCTTTGAAAGTATGCGAGGTGAGCCTGAGGGCCACCAAATGCAGTCAAGGCGAGCGTCAATATATCCCGAAGAAATATATAGTAGCCCACACGTTGGATTGCTTTCGGTGCGCGTTCTTTTGGAGTGCCTTCTCGAACCAATGCTTTATTTTTTTAAACCTATTTCACGCAACCGCTGATCTAAAAATT
>DASQTN010000809.1:0-16373 GCA_035641895.1 Chryseolinea sp.
CAAGGATATCCTTTACAATCTTTTCGGCGTCAGTTCCCTTCACAGCTTTTTCCAAAGCCTTTGTTCCTTCTTCTTTTGCAGTCTCAACCGCAGCTTCCTTGACTTGTTCTTTCTGGTCATCCATTAAGAGTTTTGGCGTTGGATCAGTCACAGTGCCTCCTAAAGCAATTGTAACCGGGATCGTGCCATTTGGATCCGTCTTCGCTCCCGTTTTAGATGCTATAAAACTGTTAAATTCTTTTCCTAATTTTCCTGCGGGAACATCCATCTTCAATGTATAATCGATGGACTTGTCAAGTCCTGTACTTCCAGCAACGGTTGTTTTATAGTCACCGAATTTCACGTCAAACGGCTTTACACCAAACCGTCCGTCGGCCAGCGTCGCAGACATCAAAACATCTTTGAACGTTACCTCATTTGTATCTTCCAGTTTTGTCAGAGAAGTAATACTCGACAGTATTTTAGACTCCTTAAGTGCTGCCTGACCAATTTTGATAAGACCTCCGCCATTAACAGTTGTTAAATTCGGTTCCATGTTAGGCAGTAGTTCACCACTCAATTTGAAATCAGTTGAAAAATTGCCGTTGATTAGTCCTGCTATAGGTGCGTAGGTTTGCACTAACGTTGATGTATTTGCTGCCTGACGTATGGAGACGTTTTCGATTTTTAAAGCGAAATCGTATTTTGGATGAGCTAAATTTCGCGTATCGTACCCGCCATTCACCACAAAAGACCCACCCAGCATGTTGAAACGAAGTCCGCTCAGGTTAGCCATACCATCTTTCACGATAACATTTCCAGCCGCATTTGTCATGGTAAAATCCATGAGTTGTACCGTTTTAATCGACGAGTTCAAAACAAAATCAATATTCTTAGGTACTGCAATGACACTATAGGACGCGGTGTCCGTTGTTGAAGTCTCTCCTTCATCGCTCATGAATTGATTGAGATCCATAAGGTTTGAAGTAAAATTAACGTTACCCTTAATGACGTCATTGTCGCCGAATACATACCCCAGATAATTCAAAACAGAACCAGTCACATTAAAATCACTTCGGCCAATCTTCCCTTCTAATTTCTTCAAATCGATTTTCTTTGGGTCAAAAACCATTGATGCCTGAGACATAGTAACTGCGTACGGCAGATCCTTGGATGTATATTTAAACTCTGACAGCGATGCAGTCCCACTGGTTGGAAGTCGATCGTATTTTTCAGCTTGCAGGTCCGAGTATTTTCCTTTGGTTTGAATGTCTGCTTTAACTTTACCGGCCAGTGTCATCCCATCTATAGGGAATACTTTTGATATTTTTTCGAGATCCACTCCGCCGTTTACCTTCAAGTCCCACGTGTAGTCATTCAAATTTTGCAACAGGAGATCGGCTTTAATTTTTTCACCATCCATTACCATAGACAAATCATTTACGTCAATGATAGTAGCCTCCATTTTTCCCGTAGCATTTTTGACGGTTGAGTTGAAATGCAAGTCTTGAATCGGCAAGGGAAACTCCGCCGACTTCACATATCCGTTAGCCAAAGACATGGAAGCGTCTATCGCCGGGATTACTTTCTTCAGACTATCGTATACCCCTTTCGCGTTGAGATTAATTGCATAATTTCCCTTCATATCTAATCCTTCTAGCGGGAACATTTTGCTCAGTTCTCCTAAATTTAATTTTGCCGCCACGGTTGCATCCACGTTCGTAGGATACATTTTTGTAATCAGCGCGCGGGCATCTACGGGATTGGAACCGAAATCAAGATGCAATTTCTTAAGATCGATCACGGTGTTATCAATGATTCCATCCTTATTATCGATCAATAAGTCAACGTTGATATTGTTCACCGCCGTTGGCAAATCAGGATACTTGAACATTGCATCTTTGACTACTAAGTTCAGATTGAATGCCGGCATTTGTTTTTCGCTGTATTTTCCTTTAGCGAAACCATTGAACGCGAGCTCACCTTTCGTATCGATGTCGTTAAAATTGCCACCATACATCCCTGGCACAAGGGATAGCAAACTTTTAAATGAATTGTCAGGGCTCTTAAATGCAAGATCCATATCAAAATCATTTTCATTCATCTTCAACCAACCCTCAATGCTCATGACGAAATCATTTACCTTGATCTCATTTTCTTTCAAAGTATATTTTGAATAGTCTTCGCTAATCGAAATAGTTGCATCTATCGCTGCATGTTTGTTGGTTAGATATTCCATTCCATCAAATGACGTCGACACAGAGTCAGCGACAGTATGCGTAGTGAGATCGAAAACATCCTGTGTAAAGTCTCCGCTACCCGTGTGATTCAATCCTTTTATGGTAAGCAAATATGGAAGGGTGCGGTCATCATACGAAACGGCGCCATCAATAATTTCCCAATGATCAATACCAAAAGAAAAATCTCCAGACTCTTCCGGGGCTGTAGTGGTATCCGAGGAGGGAATTGCAATATCATAGTTTGCCTTTCCATCTTCGTTCACTTTAATGTTGATCACGGGCCGAACTAATGAAATGCCCTTTACACGAACCTGATCCCCAAAGAGTATGTCTTTCAGGTTTACTTCCACTTCAAATTTTTCCGTAGCGAAAAGGATCTGCCCATCGAAAGGTGCACGATTCAACACACCGAGATCTTTCAGTTCAGCAGTAATGTTCGGAAAATGGGTGAAAAATGAAAGGCTAAAGTTGTCAGAATCAAAAACTACATCCGCATTGACGGATTTAGCGATTTCTTTGTCAAGGGCGGCTTTGATATCATCTTTAAAAACAATCGGTAATATAAAGGCAGCGGCCAAAATCAGCACAAAGAATCCGGCAACTATCAACAATATCCATTTCACGGGCTTTTTCATATATACGGTTTTTATACTAACATCTAGAACTTCAAAGTTACTAAAGAGAACAAAAAATTAACCAAAACGGTTAGTCGGTTAAATTCGCTACAGGCAGTTTAAAGAGTTTTTAAGGATATCCTGGAAAACCTGGCGGATTAGCGCTAGAAAAACTTTAGAAACCAGTCCATTAGTTTCTTCGATCGTGTCGTATAAGGCGGATAAAAAGCACTTACGGAAGTCAGACCTGCACGTTGTTTTAGCACGGGCTTTTCATTTGAGAAGGTGAGAAAACCATAGTATCCGTGTGATTTACCTATCCCACTGTGATTAACACCCCCAAATGGAAGATTGTGATGCAAAAAATGTATGCCGCTGTCGTTGATACAGACGCCGCCGGAACTCGTTTCCCGTAAAATTTGCTGTTGCTCCTTTTTGTTTCTGGAAAAAATGTACAGCGCGAGGGGTTTTGGCTTCTCGTTGATCAAAGCGATCGCCTCCTCTAATCTCTTAAATACAATGATCGGCAAAATCGGGCCGAAGATCTCTTCTTTCATAATTCGCGAAGTAGGAGGAACGTGTGAAATTACGGTGGGATGTATGAATCGTGTATCCTTATTAGCATCTCCGCCAAAGATAATCTTTGCACCTTCCTCTACAGTTTCCTGCAGCAATGTTCGAAGCCGTAAAAAATGTTTGTCGTTAACGATTCGACAATAATGCTCTGAATGTTCAAACGATTCGTTGTTCTCGGTAAACAACGCTTTTATTTGTTGCATCAAAAGCGTCGAAAAACGGTCAGCAATTTTCTCATCCACCAGTACGTAATCCGGTGCAACACAAGTTTGACCATTGTTAACAAATTTTGCCACGGCTGTCCGTTTTGCCGCATCTTTCAGGGACGCGCTGCCCGTTATGATCGAAGGTGATTTTCCTCCCAGCTCAAGTGTTACAGATGTTAGATTTTCAGCTGCAGCCTTCATTACAATTTTTCCTACGGATGGACTGCCGGTAAAAAAGATATGATCGAACGGTAGCTTAAGAAGCAGCTGTGATACCTCTGCGCCACCTTCAAAAATTGAAACTACAGAGGGCTCAAATACCTCTCCCACCATCCGCTTCAAGACAGCCGAGACATGCGGGGTAAATTCAGATGGTTTCAATATTACAGCGTTGCCTGCCGCGAGCGCAGAAACTAGTGGTCCTACACATAATGAAAACGGGTAATTCCAAGGTGAAAGAATCAAACAGACACCGCGCGGCTCGTGTTGGATGAAGGATTTGGTACCCAACATGGTAATGGGGGCATCCACTTTTTTCGCCGATGCCCAGACCTCCAGGTTCGATATTGCATTTTTAATCTCAGATAATACATGGAAAATTTCAATGCCATCAACTTCGACGGGATGTTTTTTAAAATCCGCATGCATTGCGTCGTGGAGTTTCGCACGGTTTGACTGAATCCAGTCCCGCAAATTCCTTAGTCGCTGAATGCGATTTTTTATCGGCTCGCTTCTCAGGTCCTTGATCCTGCTTTTTTGTTGATGAAATGCTTTCACCAACACAGTTTCTAATGACGGATCAACAAGCGTTTCCATACTTACATGATATACGAATGTAGCGAGTTAAGCTCGAATATTACGTACATGTTACCAAACCATTGAAATGTGTTAAGCGTTTATTAACTTGATAACACAAAATTAATATTAAGGTAACATGAGATTGATCGGGTGTATTTTAGTGATGATGCCGTTTCTTGTCTGCGGGCAGGATCGCGTGATCGCTGAGTCTCCTAAAAAGTTAGATCAATACATTCACGATTTTAGCAGGGTTGATGGTATCAATTCCAACCCGCAAAATATTTCGAAATTTTTAGAAAGGTTAGATCAAAAAGGGGAGCCGAAAAATACACTCAAATTTTGTCGGACGCTATTCCACAAAACCAGGCAGGAGTTCCTTCGCGACTACACACAATATGCCTCTTTTGGAGAGACATTAGCGAAAGGAAAATATAATTGCCTCACGGGGACAGCACTGTATGCAATGCTCCTCGAGCACTTCAACCTTGAATACAAGATAATCGAAACCAACTACCATATTTTTTTACTTGCATACACTCAAGAGGGCAAGGTATTATTTGAAGCCACCGATCCGGTACGGGGATTTGTGACGAATCCGGAGGAAATTGAAAAAAGAATGCAGCAGTATAAACAGAATATCATTCAACCGGCAGAACGTGGCGATAAAAAGTATTATGAATACAATGTGAGTTTATACCAGCAAGTGAGACTGGATCAAATGAGTGGATTGCTCCATTACAATCTTTCAATTGAAGCTTACAATCAGCAAAATTTTCAAGAGGCAATAAACCATTTGGATAAAGCCGTTGCGCTTTATAGCTCGCCCCGTATCACTGAATTCTCAGCGATTCTATTACTGGCCGTCATCGAAAGCAAGATCAACGATTCTGTTAAGGACGGTTATTTGAAACGCATCCAGGCGATTCGAAAGAAGCAACTCCCGCTTATGGCAAACCGGGGCCTGCACTAGTTTTCCAAAATTCTTAGCTCTACCCTTCTGTTTAGGCGGTGTGCTTCCGGCGTATTGTCCCGTGAGAGCGGCATTGTACCACCAAAGGCTTTGGTTTTAATTCGGTTCCTGGCAACCTCTTTTGAGGTTATGTATTTTCTAACAGCTTCGACCCGCTCTTTCGACAGCTTCAGGTTTTCCTTCGGATCTCCCTGATAATCCGTATGTCCCTCGAGTTGTATCACCATTGTTGGATTTTCCTGCATCATATCTACCACAACATTGAGTTCTTGATACGATTCTTCATTAATCTTGGAGCGTCCCACCGGAAAAATTACATTGTCCAGTCGCATTACATGGCCGACTTCATGCTTTTTGATATCACCCATGGCTAACTCGATATCCTTAACGACTTTCCGGTTTTCATTTGCTTCCGCCGGATCAATCATATATTTCGCGGGAGTGAATCCAGGTGCCTCGATAGTAATTGAATACTTTTCGTTGTCAAACAACGGAAAGGAATAAACACTGTTGTTAAGCGTGCCGATTTTATTGCCATAAGGCAAACTTTGATAAGTAACACGTGCGGTCACGGGTTCCTTCGTTGAAGCATTTAAAATTCTTCCCTCTGCATAAATAAGGCTATCGACCAATTGGCAATAGGTTGTCGTAGCGATGAGAAGAAATAGGCTGAATAGTTTAAAAAATTTTCCACTCATGGAGTTAAGATTGCGTTATAGTTTTAGAATCAGGAACTCAACCCTCCGATTCTTGCCCCTGCCTTCCTCTGTTGCGTTTGTTTCTATTGGCTTTGTCTCTCCAAAAAATTGTACCGATAGGCGGTCCTTGGCAATGCCGCTACGAACAAGGTATGCGACAACCGTTTTTGCGCGTCTTTCTGACAAAGACTTATTATAAGCTTCGGGACCTTTATCATCCGTATGTCCGGCAATTTCAATTTGCATTGTTGGCTTTTCTTTCAGCATTTCAACAAGGCGATCCAATTCGGGGCCCGACTCCGCCTTCAACGTCGATTTATCGAAATCGAAGAAAATATTGTTAAGGACAACGGTGACATTGGGTGCGATGCTTGACACTTCAATGGGCTGGAGGTTGAAGTCTCTTGAATCAATGACCTGATCAGGTTTGACATCTCGTAAATCTACATTCTGGCTTTCAGAAATTTTGCCATCGGCTTCAGACCTCAAACCATAGAGTTGCCCTGTCGGTAATCTGATTTCGTACTCACCAGTGGCAGGGTCTGTTTGGGAGATACCGGAATCTTTTCCGTCCGGTAACCTTTCGTAAATAATTTTCGCAGCCACCGGTTTGCCTGTATTTTTATCGATAACTTTTCCTTTAACCGTCACCCACGCTTCAGGCGATTTTACGATGGGCAATTTCACCCGGAAAATATCGGCATTAGTTTCGCTTACGCCGCGTGAATAGTACGCGAATTCGCTCGCGGCGGGAATATTAAAGAACAGATCTTCCAGCGGTGAGTTAATTTCCGGCCCAAGGTTTTCAGGTTCCGACCAATTTGTCCATGTGTCATCAAGCCTCCGCGTTATGAAGATATCATTACCACCATATCCGCTAAATCCAGTAGAAGAAAAGTACAGTGTTTTATCATCAGAGTCTAGAAATGGCGCCGACTCTTCCCCTGCAGTATTGATGACGTCTCCGAGATTAAGGGGCTCCGACCATGAGCTATCGGTTTTCATAAAGGTGACATAAAGATCGCGGTCGCCTTGTGTGTCATCCCTTTCAACTGACATTAAAAGTGTCTGACGATTATCAGCGAGAGAATAGTGTGCCTTCTCCGCATAGTTATAATCGTTAGCAATATTCAGCGCGACGGGCTTGCTCCACGTTCCACCAACGTTTGAACTGACTGAAACGCCGGCAATCATCTTACCATTACTTAAGTATTTGTTTCCCAAAAGCATGATAGCTGTTTTTCCATCTGGTGTTACAGATTTTATTGTGTTAACAAAGTTGGGACCCTCATTATTCAGCGTACTAAGGTTCCGGGCCAGTTGCCACCGGCCGGCGGAATCAAGTTCGGAATACCAGATATCCTCTTTGTCCGGCGTGCCCCCAATATTATCCGGATGATTTTGCCTGCTGAAATAAAGTGTCTTTCCGTCAGGCGACAACAATGGATGTAATTCTTTGTACTCGCTGTTAACGTTGTTATCAAGCACCTCGACGAGAATTCCAGATGCAAGCATTTGCATGGTGGAGATATCCGCGATAATGGGATAGTTCGAATCGGAAATTGCAACTGCATCGATACTGTAATAATCGGGAACGGCTCCCCCGTCGAACTCAATCTTTACTGCGCTAACTTTGTAGGGCGTCGGTTCCATAAAAATGTTCAACATCCGACCTTTCAACGGTATAGCCATTGGATTGAGAGTGTTCATCAGGTATTCCTTACCCGCTTCATCGTACGTGTATACACGATAAATAGCACTTGGATTATGGGATTCTGCAATCGCGATCTGACGAATGCTGATCGGATTGTCGTATCCAAGTTTCAAAAATTCTTTTTGCTTCGGACGGTCGGGTGCCCACGCGTTCGGACTTTGTCCCCCGGCAGGAAGAACATTAGGTTTACCTAACGCCTGCTTTGCTGAGTACTGTATTGGTGTTAGTTCGGAAGAAAATTCTACAACTTTTGATGCCCACTGCACGACTTGAGCCGTTGATGAAAAAGGTATGGACGCTAAAAAAACCAGGGGCAATAACCACTTCATTCGCACTATGTTAGTTTCATAGTTTAAACTTAGCTAAAAATTTTAAAATTAGATCAAAACAGAATGTCAAATGAAATAAAAGTGGATGAAGTAGATTTTGGGCCGGTGAAATCGTGTGATGAATTAGAGAACTACTCCAGGGAGTGTTTATTGAATAATAAAAATCCTACGTGCAGTAATACTCCCAACTGATTTTTATCGTCGTCATAATAATTTACGCTTAAGCTGACTGGGCCAATGGGAGAGTGATAAACAACACCAGCGGTTCCACTAAAAAATATTGACTCGATGGTTTCGTTTGAATAAGCATCCTGATCCTCATTTGGCCTGATGTACTCAAACGGTTTGAAAAGATAACCCTCCAATCGAAAGTCCACTTTGTTATGAAGTTTGATGACGTTCCTTATACCACCTCCGATATAATTGAACGATCTGAAATTTTCAATAATCAACGTGCGACTGTCTTGCAACGGAAAAAATCCCGGCGTGTTAATAATGGTGCCATAATAATTTTGAAAGAACGGTTGATCTGAAAATACAGCTTCTAAAAAATAGCCTGGTCTAAACCAGCTTGAGCCAAAGTACTGCTCAGCACTTAGCTTTAGTCGCCACCATTTATGATCGGTTACAGTGTAATCCGTAATAACTGAAGTGCTTCCAGGCGTAAAATATTCGGTCACATTAAAAAAATCTGCTGAAACACTGAACGCCTGACCGGCTGAAGCATATTGTTTTCTATTTAGTGTATTCGACGACAAACTCAACCCTGCTTTGTATCCTTTTAATTCGAGGACATCTAGTCTGTCTGTGCTCGTAAAAATTTCTCCATTTATATACCGATCATCGTTGTTGATTCCTTCAATGCCGACTGTTGCTTTAAAGGAATGTTTAAACGGTATACCTGCACGCATACCTATCTTGCGATTGATCCTTCTCAGCGCCGTTGGCGGATTACTTACCGAGCCATTTCTTAATACATCATCATTTTCGAGGTAATCCCAACTGTCAAGCTCAAGATAAGGCTCGATATAGAACTGATAAGGAAAATCTAATCTCACTTTCGTGAGCACTGACTTGTAAAAACTTCCCGTTTGAAATCCGGCATAAGCATGGGTCAACATTCGATTGAAATTGAAGAGACTGAATCCTAAATAGATATTACTAATATCGCGTGTTGCGATAACGCCTCCAAAATCTACCTGGAAATTTTGCTGCGGTCGACGTGTCAATTCAAAATTGAATTTCCCTTTGGCAGTGTCATACAAAATTCTCGGATAAGCATTGGTAAAATAATCTTCGGACACTAGTTTAAAATATCCTTTTTTGATGTCGCCAAAATAAATTTGCCCTTCTTTTTGCCGGGTTTTAAATATTTTTTTGATATACACCCGTTGCTTGGAATTAAATTTTTGAAAAGTAATTTGATCGAAAATAAAAGGGACACTCTTGTCGGTAAATGCATTTCGTTTTACAGCCACATCCTCACAGATATTTCTCGAGGCAATTTTGGATTTAATTTCGTCGAGTTGGCGAATGGTTTGAACGTAACCGCTATCAATAAGACTTTTCGCTCTTCCAAAGTCGAATGATGTAAATCCCTTTAGATTAGGTTGTATATAAATTCCATTATCTGATAATTGCGACGGGTCAGATTTATCCAGGAGAAGGAGCAATAGTGAACGCGAGATGAGTTTCTCATCATTTTCATATGGATACTCTTCGTACACTTTGGTCGACACATTTACTCCCACAATCACATCAGGGTTGAATTCCCGGGCAGCGACATCGACCGGGAAGTTATTGTAAACGCCGCCATCGAAGAGGAACTTCCCATCCACACGAACAGGATTGTAAAAAAAAGGTACTGTCTGAGTTGCCCGAAGCGCATCGCTGAGCAATCCTTTTGAAATAACAACTTCCTGCTGTGTAAAAATGTCTGCGGCCACGACGCGAAGTGGTACGAACAAGCTGTCAAAGTTATTCTTGGAAATGGCGGAGGCTTGTGCCATTTTCTCGGTAAGCGCAAAGTTCAAAGATACATCACTCGCGATGCTGGAGTTGAATCTAAAATTGAGTGTGGAATCTAACGCAAGGTTCAGCTTGAGAAACTCTGGCGTTTCGTCGCTCTGATGGTAATAGTAATTGTAACCAGTTTCAGGGAGGCCGTTTATCCATCGGAGAAACTCGGCAGAGAGTACCATCTGCTCAATTTGATCCGGACTCATACCGGACGCATAGCATCCGCCGATGATACCACCCATTGAAGTTCCTACTATGTAGTCAATAGGAATCCCATTCTCCTCCAAAGCCTTCAACACCCCCACGTGGGCCAAACCTTTCGCGGCACCCCCGCTTAAGACCAACCCAACTTTTTGTGCATGGATCAGTGTATACGACGATAAAAAAAATATGAGAAAAATTAGCCTCATCGATAAAAAGAAAGATCACCTAACTTCTAACAAAAAAAGTGAAAGAAAATTACCTGATCTTAACGCAACATTATAACGACGCAATCGGATCCGTTTGGATCGGGAATGGAATAAGTTCCAACTTTTTCGTCAGCTCTGTTTTTACACTTTCAAAAGACTCGAGGTACTCCTTTTTTACAGGTTGAGATGGAGGAAGCTCCGCTTTTAATGCATCGACCTGTACTCCATTTTTCCAAAACCGATAGCACAAATGATTACCTGTCGCTAAACCTGTACTTCCCACATAACCGATCGTCTGTCCCTGGCGTACTCTGGTCCCGGCGCGAACACCACTTGCAATTCCTGACATATGGAGATATTGTGTGGTGTAAGTTCCATTATGCCTTATTTTAACATAGTTGCCATTATTTGATCTGTATTGAGCTTCCTCTACCAATCCATCACCGACGGCACGGATAGGAGTGCCTTTCGGAGCAGCAAAGTCAGTTCCCAGGTGAGCCTTCCAGCGTTTTTGAACGGGATGAAAGCGTTTCATTGTATAACGGGAACTGATACGGGTAAATTCGATCGGATACTTTAACAATGCCTTTCTCAAGCTTTTACCTTCTTCATCAAAGTAGTCCAGGCCTTCTCCCTGATCGAAGGGAAATGCATAGTAAGGATGGCTAAAATGTTCAAAATAAATTCCGTTGATTTGTTTTATACCCACGGCAACACCTTCCACCTGCGCTTCTTCATAAATAAGCTTGAACTTATCGCCTTTTTGCAGGCGCTGAAAATCAACCTGCCATCCGAAAACATCTACAAAACGGTTCGTAACGTCATGAGAGATACCAAGCTCTTCAATTGTTTCGGAAAGATTTGACTTAATTTCACCAGCGATGCTTTTTTCCACGATCACAACTTCCCGCTGACAAACATCTACCCACAAAGTATCTTCAAAACGAAAAACGATATACTCGACCGGGTTTGGCTCGTAAACAAAAGCCTTGGCTGTTTTTAAAGAATCCTGACCACATATCAGTGTATATTTTTTATTCGCTGCAATTTTTCGAACGTCAAAAACACTCCGGGAAAGTTTCGATACCTGATGGATGATATTCGCAGGAACATTATACTGCATAAGAATGTCGCCCAAAACTTCATTGCGTTTAATTTTATCTTCAATTACGGTATAGTTATCTACGACCATGCCATAAAGGAGATTAGGTTCTTTAACCTTAAAAAGGTCGCTAGCAACAGAATCGGCTAATGCTTCGGTTTGAATTAAAGATGGTGCTTCATAAAATCTGTTGGTAAGTACAACGGCTACGATGAAAAGTGCAATAAGTAAAAATCCAAACCCGCGTTTTTGCATACTAAAAAATTGTTGTGCCCGGAGGGCCGTTAAAAATCAATTATCCCAAAGATAAGTCACCAAAAAAAAATGAGGTAAAGACCCTCACAACGGCTCAATACCAAAAGTGTAATATTTTAAAATGAAATGCAAAAATTAACGTGCTGATTATCAATCCAAAGTCAAGAAAGGCTAAACCTTTGTTTATGTGGACGACTGAAGAGATACTCGGAGAAGGCAAAAAAAGGTAACCGCGGAATAAAGGAAATACCGCCCGTTGCTCCTTCAAACGTGGTCAACTAAGGAAATAACACACTCATCGATAATTCTGACGTTTGATGAATTTTTTGAGATTTATAAATATTTGACGCGCGGTCAATTTGGTTTCAGGAAATAGATTTTGTTACCCTGTACCTAATGTTTTAAAAAGCTCGTTTTACAAGCGCTGGTCTCATTGGCTATAGAGCTCCGCGTATTTCTTTTTGCCTTTCTCGAGGAAATTTACAAAACCCTCAACACTTTTATCATAACCATATGGAGCGGCGAGGACCCGTTCATCCTGACCCACCAATACGTAAAATGGCTGAGCATTATTATTCAAGTTAGCGATCTGAAGATCAGCGTTTTGCTTGCCAATCGTTTTTTTCACCTTGCTATCATACTTCGAAGTATACCATTCAGACTCCGGCAATTCTGTTTTATCGTCGACGTATAAGGCTACGACAACAAAATCGTTTTGCAATCTTTTCAAAACTTCCGGATCTGACCATACGACCGCTTCCATCTCCCGACAGTTCGTGCAACCATGACCTGTGAAGTCAATAAATAAAGGCTTCTTTTGTTGAAGAGCGCAAGCCATCGCCTGGTCGTAGTCGAAGTATCCACTGAGGTTATGAGGAAGGTGTAAAAATTCAGCATACTTTGGCCGGTCACAGATCTCATTCGTCTTTTCATTCTTCGCCATTGACACCAGATCAAAATCATGGGTATGCATCGGAGGCAGGTAGCCTGCTAATGCCTTGAGCGGAGCGCCCCATAAACCAGGGACGAGGTACACAACAAATGAAAAGGTAAGGATGGCCAGCATCAACCTCGGCACCGTCACCTTTTCGACAGGACTATCGTGCGGCATCCTGATTCTTCCAAGCAAGTAAACACCAAGAAAAGAAAAGATCACAATCCAGATAGCAATGTTAACATCGCGGTCGAGAAGACCCCAATGATATGTCTGGTCGGCAATGCTGAGGAATTTTAAGGCGAGTGCTAGCTCTAGCAAGCCGAGCACGACTTTCACTGAATTCAACCATCCGCCAGACTTTGGAAGACTTTTTAACCACTCAGGAAAAATAGCAAAGAGCGTAAAGGGGATAGCAAAAGCCAATGAGTAGGCAAACATGCCCATGATGGGTTTTACGATTTCGCCACCGGCCGCGAGCACTAAAACATTTCCTACCAATGGCAGCGTGCAAGAAAATGAAACGAGAACAAGGGTTGCCGACATAAAAAATATTCCGGCATATCCACCCTTTTCCGCAGCGCGATCCGCGCTATTGACAAGCTTATGGGGAGCTGTAATCTCAAATAAGCCCAGGAACGAAAGCGCAAAAATGATAAAGATTATAAAAATAAAAAGGTTGGGCAGCCAGTGCGTTGCGAGAGCATTCAAGCCTTCGGCGCCAAATAACAAGGCAAACGCCGTTCCTACGATGGTATAGATGAGGATAATCGAAATGCCAAACACGATACCCATTCTTACTCCCCTGGCTTTGCTTTGATCGTCTTTAAGAAAAAATGTCACTGTCATGGGAATCATCGGAAACACGCACGGAGTTATCAGAGAAGTGAGACCTAAGATGAAGGCAACAATCATGTAGCCCCAGAGTGACTCATTCCCAGAGTCGCGCTCGGAATCGTCCAGGATTGACCGATCTAAAATTGGTCCATTGAAATTCGACTTAATCGCGGCAGTAGAGCGAGGTTTCGATGTTGTTGTATCGATTGCTGGCGGTTGAACCACCGCTGGCGGAGGATTATCTTTTTTATCTTCTTTGAGTTTTGAAGTATTGGTGCTAGCCTTACCCGTGACGTTTATCTTTTCATATGAAAGGTCACCTGAAAACAAAACACATTTTCCTTCAACTTCAGAACATACCTGGCCCTCATATGATCCCCCTAAAGTCAAATCTGGCGAAAGCACTTTTATCTTTTGCCTGAATTCTCCTGTGTTGATAAATATCCTGACATCACAATCAAAAATTTTATCATGTTTCGCCTGATCATTTACGGCTACCAGCCCGCCGACAAGTGAATAGCTTGGGTGTTTTTCCAGCGTGATGGCCATGGGTATCGGTCCGCAATCCTCGTCGAATCCAACGGAGTAGATATACCAACCCTTATCTACAGAGGCTTTGAATATTAATTCAACCTCATCACCTACTTTTAAATTTTTAGCCGGAGTCTCTGCCACCAGCCTGGCAGGCTGAAGAATCTGAGAATACGCCACTGAAGTTACAACAAGAAAAAACAGAACGCGAGCAAATCGTATGAACATCCTATTATATTAGGTTGCTAAAATAACGTACGTCAACTCAAAAAAGTTGATAGACTTTGATAAGCGGGAAGATAGATAGAAATTACACATCTACCTCAACCTGCAATTTTAGCAGGTCTTCAATCTTCTCCCGTTCCCGAATCAGCTTCGCTTCCTTGTTAACGATCAAAATCTCTGCAGGTCGGAGTCGGGAATTATAGTTAGAGGACATCGAGAAACAATAGGCTCCGGCATTCTTGAAAGCCAGAATATCGCCTTCCCGGACTTCATTTAGTTTGCGATCAGAGCCAAATGTATCGGTCTCACATATATATCCCACGATTGTATAAATTTTCTGCGAGCCAGTTGGATTGGATACGTTTACGATGTGATGGTATGCATCGTACATCATGGGTCGAATGAGATGATTCAATCCTGAATTAACACCTACAAAAGTTACCGACGGTGTTGGCTTCACGATGTTCGTTTTGACTAAAAAAGTTCCTGACTCGCTTACTATATATTTTCCAGGTTCGATCCACATTTCCAATTTTCGTCCATATCGCTGACAGAATTCATTAAACGTCTTTGAAAGCTTCAGGCCTAGATCATAAATGTTCGTCACCATATCTCCTTCCTTATACGCGACTTTGAATCCGCTGCCAAAATCAATAAACGACAGGTTGGGAAAATCGCCCGCCATTCCAAAAAGGATTTCAGCCATTTTGATGAACACTTCGGTCTCCGCGATCTCAGATCCTGTATGAATGTGAAGTCCTTTGATCTGGACACCATGTTTCTGAACAACTTCCATGATCTGCGGAAATTGATAGATGGAAATCCCAAACTTCGAATTACTATGGCCTGTTGAAATCTTGTAATTTCCTCCAGCCATGATGTGTGGATTTATTCGGATTCCGCAAGGGTATGAATTCTTGTATCGGTCTCCAAATTTTTGCAACGTTGATAAGTTGTCGATGTTAATTGACAAGCCTTGTTCGACCGCTTCAGTGATTTCACTGAAGTCAACACCACTTGGCGTAAAAACAATTTCTGCCGGGGTAAACCCCGCTTTCATTGCAATATGGGCCTCACCAAGGGAAACCACTTCAATGCCTGCACCGTGCTTTCGGATTAATTTCAAGATTGAGATATTGGTCAATGCTTTAGCTGCATATTTTATCCGGACATCTACATCCGAAAAAGCATTTTTTAAGGTTTTAATTTGATGAGCAATTTTTTCTCCGTCGTAAATGTAAAGTGGGGTTCCAAATTGTTGCGCGAGGTCAAGTACATTTTGCCCCTGAATTGTGTAAGCTCCTTGTGATAATTCCATTTTAAAAATTAAAGCCTCAAATATAGGTTTCGCATCGTTTAATTCTGACTTCTGGCTACTTAATTCTATATTTTGGCCATGAAATTATTTTTCCGGGAATTAGGGGAAGGTGAGCCGGTCGTTATTTTACATGGACTTTTCGGTTCTTCAGATAATTGGTTGACACAGGCAAAGTTGTTTGCTCCTCACTATCGCGTGTTGAGCGTCGATCTACGCAATCATGGACAATCTCCACATAGTGATGATTTCGACTATCCATCCATGGTGAGTGACATTCATGAATTTATTCAAGACCAAAATATCACCGATCCCATTATTATCGGGCACTCTATGGGAGGCAAGACCGCCATGAATTTTGCCCTCGCTTATCCAGACAAAGTTTCGAAACTTATCGTCGTAGACATCGCACCAAGGTCGTATAATTTAGAACATTATACGATCGTTGAGGGTTTGAAAGCAATTCCCCTAGATCAACTTACTTCTAGAAATGAAGCCGACGATATTCTGTCTCAACATGTTGCCGAAGCAGACGTAAGACAGTTTCTCCTTAAGAATCTTCAACGCAAAAGCACCGGGGGATTTTCCTGGAAAATTAATTTGCCGGTTATTTCCAATAAA
>DASQTN010000810.1:0-2973 GCA_035641895.1 Chryseolinea sp.
CTCCTGCCGATTTAGTAAAGGCTCCCGATTTTTGCTGAATAAAAAGAGCACCTGCCTGACCTTTGGCGCCACCGACATAAAAATCAGAAAGTCCGTCTTGATTTACATCTCCTGCACACAGACAAGGTCCTTCATTCGAGATCATGTTGAATAAAAGCCGATCACGGTCGAAATCGACAAACTCGTTTTCCTTGTGCACAAAATCAACGCCTTTCAGCTCTTGTTTCTTAAAAATGGTTTTTCCGGCCGTAGTCCCGGACGTCAGTTCGTTCTTGTCTGTGGACTCCTTCTGGTATAAATGGATCAATTGGTTGGGCTTCACGTCCGTGAGAATTGTTACCTTGTTATTTGGCCATTCCACTATGACTGAATCTACTAAACTAACATCTCCAAGTCCTACGTGAATCCGGTTATCGACCGTTGACATGAACCCCCTCATGGGAGATAGTTCCTGATAGATTAAACGGCCTTTGGTTTTCAAGCTGATCTTTGAGCCTAATGCAAATGAATTTTCATTCTCACCATGAAGGACGAAAGATATGGTAGCATTTTCAGGGGTTAGTTGTTTGGATTTATTCTCATAAACCAAGGAAGGCATGTTTACATTGTTTAAAATCAAGTCGAGATCGCCGTCATTGTCCAAGTCTCCATAGGCAGATCCGTTCGAATGTGTAGGAAGATCAAGACCCCACTCACCGGCCCTATTAGCAAACGATAAATTTCCTTTATTTTGAAAGGCATAGTTCGGGATAGGGTTAGTTGGAATTGAATCGATCAACGTGGTAATGAAGCCTTTCCTTGTGGAAATTTCTTTTTTGAGATTTGGGTTTGATGCAAAGTTGACGTAGTCTTGATTCAACAGTTCCTTATAAATCCCATTGGCGACGAAAATATCTTTTAGTCCATCGTTGTCCATGTCAAAAATAAGCGCTCCCCAACTCCAGTCGGTGGCATGTACGCCAGAGAGTCTGGATATTTCACTAAACGTACCGTTGCCATTATTGAGTTGTAAAACATTTCTACTGAACTGCCGAAAGTATCCGCTTTTTAAATTGAGATTATATTTATCCCAACTTTCAAATTGAGTTGTAGTTTTTAAACGATCATCGAACTCAGGAAGCATTTCGGTGACAAAAACTTCCGGTAATCCATCATTGTTGATATCAGCCATGTCCGCTCCCATTGATCCAAGGCTGATCTCCTGCATATATTCTTCCAGTGCCTCCCGGAATGTGCCGTTTTGATTGTTGATGTATAAGTAGTCCTTTTCAAAAAAGTCGTTGGACACATAAATATCCGACCAACCATCCAGATTAATGTCTCCAATGGTAACACCAAGACCAAACCCAATTTCACTTGTATAAATTCCTGCCTGCTGACTGATGTCTACAAATTTTCTTTCATCGTTTCTTAAAAGTTTATTTCCTCCCATTGGATCCGGGTTATTTCGTTGCCCTAACCGCAAATCATATACGCCCACGGAGCGGATAGAATTATTTAGCAGGTAACAGTCGAGATCGCCGTCCTTATCAAAATCAAAAAATGCCGCGTGCGTGGAAAGACCTTCGAATGCTATACCATACTCCTTTGCTTTTTCAGAAAATGTGAGGTCACCGTTATTAATAAAAAGTTCATTATAACGCCTGTCACCGCCGGGAGGGCCAGACTTACAAAGGTAAATATCCAGTAGCCCATCCGCATTGATATCTACCACACTTACTCCTGTTGTCCAGACACCTTTGATGCTTAATCCTGAAGATTCTGAAACGTCCTCAAATTTCAAATTGCCTTTATTCAAGTAGAGTTTGTTGGGGACCAGATTTCCTGAAAAGAAAATGTCAACCAAACTGTCGTTATTGAAATCGCCTAGACCAACACCTCCTCCGCTATAAAAATTTTTGTAGGTATACGTATTGAGTTGTTCCGTATAGTCCAGCTGGTTAATAAAATTGATACCCGTTTGATCCGAAGAAAGCAGGTTAAAGAGCGTGGCCGCTGGTCGCTTCTTTTCTTCGACGGCGCACCCGATGAGTAAAAAAAAAGTAACGACGAACAAGAAATTCGAAAAAAAACGCATTCCCACTGTCTCCTGATTTGTCTAATAAGTCACAAAAATAGAAATCATTTCATACAAGGCCTTCAGTGCGACGCGCGCAATTTCCAATGGTTTTTGATGACGATCAGTTTCATCCGACTTCCCCAAAGATACTTTATTTCGAGACAAAGAAGCGCCAGTTCTAACCTGGAGAGTCTACTAAAAAAAAAGCAAACAGCTTTCGCTATTTGCTTTTCTATCTCAAATATTTCAAGTAATTATCCTCCGGCTCCAGGGTATCCTGGATTCTGTTTCAAATTCTGGTTAGCGTCAATTTGTGGTTTCGGAATCGGGAATAAGTTGTAGTGGGTATCACTGGCCTCTTTTTCCCACCAAGCCTCATTAAATTTTCCGAAGCGGATCAAATCCTGCCGACGGGTCATTTCAACATACATTTCCCTGCCACGTTCGGCCAACAGTAAGTCCAACGTAAGAGCGCCATAAGGATCTACTCCTGCCCGCTCGCGAATGTTGTTGACAAGTATTAATGCTTCTCCTGTTTCGCCTAATCTGAACTTCGCCTCAGCAAGTGAAAGAATAATGTCACCTAAACGAAAGATAACAAAGTCATTGCTCATGTGTTGCGTTCCGCCCACTTCAAACTCATACTTTGCAATGCGGGCTCCAGCCTGGCGCAATCCCTGAGGATATATTTCATTTATCTCAGGCGTGAAGGTTACTGGCGGACCGTCGAAGTCATTAGATTCTGAACCACCATCCAGGGTTCTGGATCCATCCTGGTTATACATGGGACCAACGAGAAAATTAGAGAGGCGTCCATCGAGGGTTCCAATATCGTCGGATATTCCGTCTTGATTCGCGTCTTTCGTTAACCCTTTCCATACAGGACCTTGCGGGCCGGGATTTTTGACAGGATC
>DASQTN010000811.1:0-4997 GCA_035641895.1 Chryseolinea sp.
ACCGCCACTTTAAGGGTGCCAGTGAAATTACCATTTGGAATTATCGTTGTTCCTTCCAAAGTATAATTGACGCCGGCAAAAACTTTTAAGGTAAAGTCATCTGGATATGTGTTGTCCGTGTCGTCCACCGTTAATCGGCCTAATTCCATTGTGATTTTTTTACCTTGGTTTGTTGACAGTGGCGCCTGGCCCTTGATCACCGGAACAATGTTCGCTTTGACCTCAACGGTCATTTCAAATTGGTCACTATCCACATGACCATCGTTGACACTAACAGGTACGTTCAATTCACCGCTGAAACCCGGCGCTGGGATAATCGTTGGTCCAGTAACTGTATAGTTGTTCCCACCATGCACGGTCAAACTAAAATCATCCGGGTATTGATTATCGTCGTCTTCCACTTCGAAATTAGACAGTAAAAGTGTAACGCTCGACCCTTCTTTCAGACTGATGGCCTGGTGCTTCGTGATAACAGGTTTAATATTTGTGACATCGATCTTAAGATCAAAGACGTTGCTGTCAAATTTTCCATCGTTCACTTGAACTTTCACGGTCAGAGTGCCAACGAAATTCGTGCCCGGTGTAACCGTTGTACTCGATAACGTATAATTGCTTCCCGGGAAGACGTTGAGCGTATACCCCTGGGGATATGGGGGAACCAAAAAGTCAGGATCATTGACGCGTAAATTCTCGAACGCAATGGTGATCGCCGTATTTTTTTCTGTAATAAGCGGAGTAGGTCGTTGCCCGTTGATGACGGGCTCATTTTGATTAAATAATTGGCTGGCTGCTGGAAAGGAAATCCCAGCCGTGATAAAAATTAAAAGAAGCGCTCGTTTTAAAATTTGCATAGGGGTTGACGCGCTTACATTTTGCAAATTCCATCAAACTTGCCATGTAATATATCAGGGTTAATAATCTCAATTTTAATAAGGTGACCTCGATTGTGTATTAAAAATTCCGGTTATCGGTATATTTATTCGATATATCGACTACTTTTTTTAGAAAAGGTTGGAAAGCAGTTATTTTTTGAAGCTCCGAAGTTTTATTTCAGTGAGCTTTCGTTTGGTATCGAGGGGAAAATCACCATTCATCATCCATTCGTAATAGGGTGGTTCTTCTTTAAAAACGGCTGTCACAAGTTTATTCTTATGTTTTCCGAAGTTGAAAATTTCTTGCCCCTTGCTGTTCATGATCATGCGGCCTGCCAAATCAACCATGCCAGATGATGTAAGCTTGCTCAGTGATTCCACGTCGTTTTGAATCTGTCCAATTTTGTTATTCAACCCATCCAAAACATCTTGTCCCTCATATCTGGCAACCTGAGCCAAGAGTACTTCCATAGTTGCTTCAGTGTCGGCTTCGGCGGTATGGGAATTTTCAATCTCTTTATTTAAATAAAAGCGATACGCCGCGGAAAGCGTCCTTTTTTCCATGAGATGAAATATTTTTTGCGCATCGATAATTTTTTTTCGTCCATAGTCGAATTCAACTCCGGCCCGCAAAAATTCTTCCACCAGCATAGGAATGTCAAACTTGATGACGCTGAATCCTGCTAAGTCTGCGCCTTCAAAAAATCGTTGGTACTCCTTTGCTACTTCCTTAAATGTGGGTTTATCCTTTACATCTTCATCCTTTAGTCCGTGGATAGCACTTGATTCGGGCAAAATGGGAATCGTTGGATTTATTACGCTTGCTTTTCTAAGAATGTCGCCGTTCGGCATCATTTTAACAACTGCAATTTCGATTATGCGATCCTGGGTGATATTTGTTCCAGTGGTCTCGAGATCAAAAATGCAAAGCGGATTCCGAAGGTTGAGTTTCATGAAAGATGAGGGCGACGATTGAAATTACGAGTTAATTTTTTCGGCAAGTGCCGACATATTCAGACCACCAAAGTTCCCTGAACTCATCATCAGGAGATTTTTATTGTTCCAGGATTGCTGAAGGAGAAACTCTTCCAATTTTTTCTCATTGTTAAAGATGTGCATATTAGGTGAAGCAAAACTTTTTCGAATGTCCGTATCCTGAAGGGGTTCCATGTTTTTCAACTTCATTTTTTCAGCATTGAAGTACACGGCGCTTACCTGCGCTGATTTCATGCTATCCTTATATTGGGGCAAAAAATTCTTGCTCAGGCTGCTGAGGGAGTGTAGTTCCAGACAAGCTACAAGATCACGCCCAGGATAAATTTCTTTCAATGCCTTTACCGTTGCTTTTACTTTTGACGGAGCATGGGCAAAATCTTTGTAAAAAGAAAAATTTTTGGAATCAATAATTTTTTGCAAGCGCCCGGCGGCGCCTTCGAAACTCGAAATGGCAGCGAAGAATTCTGCCTCCGTTACACCTAATTTTTTTAAAACTTCTTTTGCTCCGCTAATATTTTGATAGTTGTGACTTCCAAATATTTTTATAGGGTGTTTCTCCCTGCCGTGAGTAAGATAAAATTGATTGACGTCTGCCGCGTGCGAATGGCTTCTGTATGGAATAGCAAGCACATCTGACCTCTCTTTTTTCCCAATGATTAAAGCCATGGAGTCTTGCTCACAGTAAATTAGAATTCCTCCTTTTGGAGTCTGATCGGCAAACAGGTCGAACTGTTTTACATATTCCTCTTCAGTAGGAAACACATTGGCGTGGTCCCACGAAATTCCGCTGATGAGTCCAACGTGATGTTGATATCGTACGAATTTGGGCGTCGGATCGAGCGGTGATGCGAGGTATTCATCACCCTCAATAATAATAACGGGAGCATCGGAGAGTTTAACGGTGTTCTCAATGCCATTTACCCTCGCTCCGATAACGTAGTCAAACTTGTGTTTTAAAAAATTTAAAACATGGATGATGATAGCCGTTATGGTAGTTTTCCCATGACTTCCCGCAATAACAACACGTTGCTTATTTTTGGAATGTTCGTAAATGTATTCAGGGAAAGAAAATATGGCGAGACCAAGTTCCTGAGCTTTGACGAGTTCTGGATTGTCTCGTTTGGCATGCATGCCAAGTAAAACAGCGTCAAAGCTAGGATCCAATTTTTCAGGATACCAACCTTCTCTTTCAGGAAGTAATCCGTGTTTGATTAATGTAGCGCGTGAAGGGTCAAAAATTTCGTCGTCAGATCCGCTGATGTCGTGGCCATCGCGCTTTAGCGCTACAGCCAAATTGTGCATGACGCTTCCACCAATTGCAATAAAATGTATTTTCTTTTTTTTATGCTGCATTCGACGAAAAAAATTTTCGGCTTAAAGTAAATGAAAATGTTTGGTGTTTGAAAGTCAATCGATTATCAGCAAGAATCGATTTTCTTCGAGAAGTTCAATTTTGGAGATTGAAATTTATTCACAACATCTCCTGTTATTGTTTGTGGAATGTTCATAAGTTGTTGATATTAAAAATCTAATCGTGTTTTGGTTTTTATACGTTTGTCACCCTATAACAGCAACCTAAATCCAACAACCACTGTATGGAGCAAAGTAGATCTACGTCATTTAGGCTAAGTACCAAAACAAGTAAGTTAATCCCAAGGGATATTTCAGAAAGTCTTGGAAAACTGCCGCCGCAGGCGCTGGATCTGGAAGAAGCAGTGTTGGGTGCGCTCATGTTAGAAAAGAACGCACTCAATGCTGTTGTCGAATTTCTTAAGCCCGAGCATTTTTATTCCGAAATACACAAAGAGATTTATAACGCAATTATAGATCTTTTTAAAACGTCCGATCCGGTTGACATGCGTACGGTGGTAAATCAGCTGCGTAAGACCGGAAAGATTGAACTGGTGGGAGGGGCTTACTACATTGCTGAACTGACCTCGAAAGTAAGTTCAGCCGCTAATATCGAATATCATGCTCGGGTCATCATGGAAATGGCTATCAAGCGTGAACTTATTCAGGTTGCTTCACAGATACATCATAACGCCTACGAAGATACCACAGACGTATTCGAACTCTTGGATAAGACCGAACAATCCATCTTCGAAATTTCCGATTCAAACCTTCGGAAGAATTATGACAACATGCGCAATTTGATGTCGCGTGCTATTCATGAGCTTCAGATCTTAAAAGAACATAAAGATGGATTGACCGGTGTGCCAAGTGGTTTTACTGCATTGGACCGAATGACTTCCGGCTGGCAAAAATCGGATCTTGTTATCATTGCCGCCCGGCCTGGTATGGGTAAGACGGCTTTCGTTGTTTCAGCGCTACGTAATGCTGCGGTAGAGTTTAAAATTCCAGTGGCTATATTTTCATTGGAAATGGCGTCTATTCAGCTCGTTAATCGGATGATTTCCGCCGAAGCTGAATTGGAAGGTGAAAAAATCAAACGTGGACAACTCGCAGACCACGAGTGGACTCAGCTCGTTCATAAAACAAATAAGCTCGCGACTGCTCCAATTTTTATTGATGACACACCAGCCCTTTCTGTGCTTGAGTTGCGTGCCAAGTGCAGACGACTAAAAGCCGAACATAATGTACAGCTTGTAGTGGTCGACTATCTACAGTTAATGCGGGGTGATCAAGGCGGAAACCGGGAACAAGAAATTGCGTCTATCTCGCGCGCTCTTAAAGGTATAGCCAAGGAGCTAAACGTACCGGTGCTTGCTCTTTCACAATTAAGCCGGGGTGTAGAAACACGTGGAGGTGATAAGCGTCCTCAACTTTCGGACTTACGTGAATCCGGCTCCATCGAACAAGATGCTGACATCGTTATGTTCCTCTACCGTCCTGAATATTATAAAATTACCGTAGACGAAGAGGGCATGCCTACGCAAGGTGTCGGTGAGGTAATAATTGCAAAGCATCGAAATGGATCAGTCGGAACAGCTAAACTTAAGTTTATTGGTAAGTATACAAAGTTTGCTGACTTTGATGCCCCCTCGTCCTCATACGAAAATCCATTCTCGGGAATGATCACAAGAGAAAGCAGATTAAATACCTTTAAGCCTGACAATGAAGCACCTCCGCCATTTACTGGCGATGAAGCCCCCTTCTAAAAAGAATAAT
>DASQTN010000812.1:0-3386 GCA_035641895.1 Chryseolinea sp.
TTCAGGACTGTTGTTTTTTCCCCACTCATATGCCTTTATAAGAGGAAGTTTTTCAGCCAATTCTGCAAAAGCCGCTTCGACCTTTTTAACATCCTCAGGCGTTGCCGTGTCTTTGAATTTAAAAAGCACGACATGCCTAAGAACTTTTGATTCAGTTTTCTCCTGGGCACTTGCCACGAGTGCCCCTACCATCACAAAAGAAACTGCCATGCAGAGTGTAAAAATTAATTTCATTTATTGTTAAAGTTAAAATGTATATCCCAAGTTAAATTGTTCAAGGGCGCTGCCTTAAAAGGCAGCGCCCTTGTTTAAATAATGTTATTTATATCCCCACTGCTTCATGATTTCAATATTTTCTTTCATGCAGGCAATTGGCGTTTTTCCCTGATAGGATTCCTGCTCTATAATAAAATGAATGGTTCCCCCTGCTTTTCTTCCGAGGTCTATAACTTCTTTGGGATTCACAATACCTTTCCCCAGAACTGTGCTTTCATATTTTTCGTCTCCTTCGCTACTTGTGATTTCGTCCTTTACGTGCATAGACTGAAATCTTCCCGGATATTGTTTAACGATATCTATGGCTTTAGCCCCACCGTTATACAGGTTGCCGATATCCAACTGCTGGATAACCAGTTCAGGATCCGTGTTTTGAAGCATGATGTCATACACGACTTTTCCATCGAGTTTTTCACTGAATTCGAAGGCATGGTTGTGATAACCAAACTTCATTCCAGATTTTTTACACAATTCACCCGACTTATTAAAAACATCCATAAATCGTTTTAGATCGTCACCAGTTTTTCGGAATTCCTTATCGAGCGAAGGACTGATAACAAACTGCTGCCCGACAATTGCTGCATCTTCGACGGTATATTTCCAAAGATCGGTAAACTCTTTCTTGCTAGCATCCCAATGTTTAGCACCCATCACCGTATGTCCACTAGGCATATCCATTCCGAGATCTTTCAAGATCTTTTTAAATTCTTTAGCCTCATACCCATAAAATTTCCGATTGTTATAATTGGCATGCTCTACATGTTTGTATCCCATTGCAGAAAGCTGCTTTAATGTTCCTAAAGGGTCGCTTTTCATTTCATCGCGAACCGAATACAATTGTAAACCAACCAATTCCTGCGCTGCATTAGCCGCAAAAAGTGAACGGGTCGAAAAACTTGTGGCCGCTATCAGAAGCGCCCCTTGTTTGATAAAATTTCTACGAGAAGTGTACATAGCGTTTAGTTATAATTAGGTCGTTAAGATATAATATTTTTATTTTCTTTTAGGGCCAATTGGTAGGCTTCCTGATAATGTCTGATCAAGTTGGACCAATCAAAACGGAAGGAATTGTTCTCAACATTGGTACGTTGCAAGATTCGGTCGCGCCTCGATTGCTTTAAAAAATTATACATTACTTCCGTAAGTTGGTTAGCAGACCAATCAAACGTCCGTTTCCCACGCTCTATTACGTGCAAACCATATTCCTCATGTTGGGGAATGTGGTGTAATATGTAATCGCCAAAACCCGCAAGGTCGCTGGTGATGCTCGGTACCGCACTAGCCATACATTCCAATGGAGTATATCCCCATGGCTCATAGTAGCTCGGAAAGATACCAAGATGACAGCCGCGGACAAATTGCACGTAGTCCATACCAAATAATGGATTGCTCGTGCTGATAAAATCAGGATGATAGACAACTTTGATATTATCCTCCGGATTATTTAGAAGTTTTTTCGCCTGAATCATGTTTAAGATCTCGTCGCCGTCTTCGTTGACCAGACGATGGGTAATGACAAGGGGATTCTTCTTAGTCTTCCATGATTGAATCGTTCTGCGATAGCGGAGTTTCCAATATTCGTCGACAAAATCATTTAAGTCAGGCATTTGATTTTCGTTTCGAACGGTACTTTCATAAAACAACCTCCTGCCTACCTGCTGTTGTATAGCATTACAAGTTTCAGAGATTTCCTGCATCATGGCCTTTGACTGCAGTACTTCAGGTCTAATGTTGTAAAAATCTTTTTTCGTTACGAAAAACATTACGATTATGATATCGGAATTTTCCTTCTTGAGTCTTTGATTTAACCTTGACAACGCTTCGATGGTAAGATCAAAGCCCTTGTTTTTGAATTCGTATCTGCCTGAGGTGAAAAAATACAATGTCTTGTCGAAATCAAACGAGTAAGATTGGAAGAAATGAGCCATCACAAATCGGTGAATCTCCTCCTTAAATAAGACATGTTGATTCTGAAATTCATGCAAGATTTCGAAACGTTCAATATTCAGTCCGTTGGGAACGATTGCCTCTGGTTTTCGTTTCAGCAAGTGCTTACATTCCCTGGCGGTTACTTCGCTTACCGTGCTAAGAACGTCCGCATTGTTGGCACATAAAAATTCAATTCGCGCCTCTGCTTCAATACCAAATTTTCTTGCTTCATCCTCCCACTTAAAAAACGGAAGGTGAGCATAAAAAAGAGGTGAATTGATGGCGAGATGCCGGCCAAGCTGGGTTGCATGGGTTGTAAAAACCGTTTTAACTGGCATGCCCTCGCGTTTCATATCCAAAATTGGAAGTGCTGCCATCCACTCGTGGAAATGGGCAATGATATTTTGATCCTTCTCAACCAACTTTATCAGCTCGTCAAAAAACAGCTTCGTCAAGTAACCAAACGCAACAACCTGGTTCAGCAGGGGGCTTTCTTTGTGTATATCAATGCCGTGATTTTTCCAAAGCAAATATTTCACAACGTTCAGCGATTTATCCTGCACGACGTTAGGATTCAATAAAACAACCCTCGGTTTACCGGTAATTAGCCATTGGGCGTAGTGCACATCGAATCCCTTTTTCCGAAGGATGGCTGCTGCCTGACCAAAAATATCCTGTGAGTCGTCAAGGGGCTCCAACTCGGCCTGAATGTTTCGGGTCAGATAAGGCCCTATCATGCAATACGGTCCGCTGGCGTTCTCAACCATACACGGCGCTTTAGAGCGTATCACGGTGTAAATACCCCCTACCTGGTTACAAACTTCCCAGGCAACTTCCACGATACAAGAAGGGGGAAAGTGTGTGGAGGCCGTTGTACGTTTAGACATTTTATCTTTTAAACCAATTAAAGAGAATGATGTTTACCTTATGATACAAACTGTTATTTCGACAGGCTCAAGGGCCATAGTGGCGTATCTGATAGCAATACGTTACCCCTTTAAATGTCAAAATTTCTGAAATGATAACATCATTTTTAGTGGATTATGTTTTGAGGTCACCCTAAAAAAATTTGCTGACCTATGAACTTCGAAAAATTTACTATAAAATCCCAAGAAGCTTTGCAGAAGTCCGCGGAGATTGCCATGAGCCTACAGAACCAGGCAATTGAACCTGGCCATTTG
>DASQTN010000813.1:0-4497 GCA_035641895.1 Chryseolinea sp.
CGAGAATATATAAACAAGTCTTCCGTTGACTGTTCCATAACCGGTTATTACGCCGTCGCCCAGGTAATATTCTTTATCCAATCCAAAATCTTTGCAGCGATGCATCACAAATTGTCCCAGCTCCTGAAAAGAACCTTCATCCAGCAAGAGATGAACGCGTTCACGCGCTGTTAATTTTCCCTTCTTATGTTGCTGTTGAATTCTTGCTTCGCCGCCACCGAGGAGCGACTCCTGATTTTTCTTTTCTAATTCTTCGAATTTTTTTTGAAGCACCTGATCTTTAGAGGTTCGTTTCTTCATTGGAGCGTATTTGAAGGATAAATATAAACTGAAATCGAATGTAAGCGAATGTCTAATACGAAGACTCGCTACAACTGCTTAAAATTTGTACATTCACATGCCTAAATATATGACTAGAAAAATCGCCATAATCGACATGGGCACTAACACTTTTCACTTGCTCATTGCTAAAGCAACTGCAAATGGTTATACCATTACGCAACGTGAAAGGACGGCTGTGAAAATTGGCAAAGGGGGAATCAACCAGGGATATATTACAGAAGAAGGTTTGACCCGGGCGTTGCTTGCCATGCAAAGCTTCAAAAATATCATTGATGAACAGGGCATAAAAAACGTAAAAGCTTTCGGCACAAGTGCCCTTCGAAACGCCGAGAATGGACCAGAAGTATTACGGCGAATTAAAGAGGTAAGCGGAATTGAAGCCACTATAATCTCAGGCGATGTCGAAGCGGAATACATCTACCATGGCGTGAGGTATTCACTGGAAATTGGCAACGAAAAATCGCTGATCGTTGACATCGGCGGAGGGAGTGTCGAGTGTATAATTGGCGACGGCTCGCAAATCTTTTGGAAAAGAAGTTTTGAAATCGGTGCACAAAGATTATTGGAAGAGTTTCACAAGAGTGATCCTATCAGAGGAGAAGAAATTCAACGGCTCGACCAGCATTTCAAAAATGAGTTAAGTCCGTTGTTCGAAGCCATCAGACAATATCCGACGAATATACTAATCGGAGCTTCAGGTACATTTGATACGTTGAGTGACATATATTGCCATCAAAACAATATTTTCAAGGCGGACGATCAACCTGAAACGCCCTTAACCATCAATGGTTTTTGTTCGATTTATGCAGAGCTGATTAGCAAAACCCGTGAACAGCGAATGCAGATTCCAGGAATGATTGAAATGCGTGTTGACATGATCGTCGTTGCCTGTTGTCTGGTCCGTTTCATCCTCTCCCATCACACTTTTAATCGTATCAGGGTTTCTTCATATTCACTAAAGGAAGGCGTGTTGGCTTCCAGCATTGAAATTCCTAAGTCATTCGAGCCGTCTATCCTTTAACTGCATGGTGTAAGTTCACCGTCAGCTCATTGAATTTTCTTTAGGTTCAATTATTTTTTCAATATTTACCCTTCTATGAGCGATCCAGTTTACGCATATCAAGATTTAGAGCATTTTGCATTAGCCATTTTCGAAAAAATTGGATGCCCTTCAGCTCAGGCTAAAGTTGCCACAGAAGTTCTTTTGAAAGCTGACTTACGTGGAATCGACTCGCATGGCATTGCACGCCTTTCAGGTTACGTGAGACTATGGAAGAAAAAACGGGTAAACAGCACGCCGAATGTTCGAATCGTTCATGAGTCGCCTAGCACGGCCGTGGTGGATGGTGACAGCGGGCTAGGCTTAGTTGTTGCACCTGTAGCAATGGAAATCGCCATTGAAAAAGCCCGGCAAGCGGGTACGGGATGGGTGTCCGTAAAAAACTCAAACCACTTCGGCATTGCAGGTTATCACGCGATGATGGCGTTACAACACGATATGATCGGGATGGCCATGACGAATGCCAGCCCTTTGGTTGCTCCGACTTTTTCCGTAGAGCGCTTGTTGGGAACAAACCCTATAGCAGTAGCCATTCCTGCCGATCAACAGCCACCGTTTGTAGCAGATTTTGCAACGACCACAGCGGCAAATGGAAAGCTTGAAATTCTTCAGAGAAAAAATATTGAAGCACCTGTTGGTTGGGTTCAAACCAAAACGGGAATGGCCTCAACAGATCCGAACGAAGCCAAAAACGGAGGGGCATTGATCCCGCTTGGAAGCGATCGTGAGCACGGCAGTCACAAGGGATTTTGTTTGGGCGCCTGGGTCGATATATTTTCTGCAGTATTGTCTGGTGCAAATTATGGACCTTGGGTTCCGCCTTTTGTTGCGTTCCTGGATCCACCCTCCGATCCTGTGGGCGAAGGCATTGGTCATTTTTTCGGGGCAATGAGAGTGGATGCATTCCGTCCAGCCGGTGAATTTAAGACGCACATGGATAACTGGATTTCCCGCTTCAGAAAAGCAAAGACTATTGAAGGACAAGAGCGGGTTATTATTCCGGGTGATCCAGAACGAGAGACGGAAGAAATAAGGATGAAAGATGGAATTCCGATCAATCCAAAAGTTGTCGAGGACCTAAAGGAGCTTGGAGCGAGTTTTGGCTTGCAATTCTAGAAGCCAATGCCTCCTATATTAATTCCCGCCCGGATAATTAATGGGCTACTGTATGGACTGTATTCGCCAGGGTCAGGATCTCGATAGGAGAAATTATACATGGCCATGATGTAGAAAGAAACCTTTTGCCCTACCGGTTGAACAAATCCACCGCCAGCCAGGAAACTATTGAAGTTTTCACGAGTGGTTTCGCCAATCGAGTTTAGTGGAAATTCATAATTCAAATATTCGTATTCGGTCTGGATAAAAATATTTCGATACACTGTAAACCTCAAGAAAGGATTGACCCCAAAGTCATTTAATTTTATCGAGGGACTGTAATATTTGTAGTTTGTATACCGATAAGTCAGGCCCGTGCCAGCAATTAGTTTACGGGTAACCATATATCCTATCTGGGGAGAGACGGAAATAAAATCCTGATAGCTGCTAAAAGAAAGTCCAAGACCTCCCCCTGTAACAATGCGCTCTTTAAAAGGAACACCCTCTAAGCTGTTGGCTTCTCCCTGGCCAAAAACTATCCCCGTGCAAAACAGGCCGAAGAGGCAAAATATGAAGCGATACATAATTTTATTTTTCAACGACTATATAGATATCCTCCGACTCCTTCTTCATCAGGTATTTCTCTCGTGCAAATTTTTCCAATGACTCCCGATCGCCGAAAAGTTCATCATGATCTTTTTCTACTTCCTTAATCTTCTCTTCATAATATTCTTTTTCGTTCTCCAGTGACCGCAGCTTAGAACTCAATTGAAAGCGCGATATCAAATTGTTAGAATCCAGTAAGAGCATCCACGCAAGGAAGAGTACGATAGAAACAAGGTAGAAGTTTCGTAAAGGTTTGGGCAGTTTCTTCAGCATATAGTTTAAAAAGTCATACGAAGATATAAAAAACTATGTGCATTTAGATAATGTACTCGTTGGGTTCATTTCAAATTGTCGCGGTTAGGCCGCGGCTTTAGATGCGTTTAGTCCCCAGCTTTTATTTACTCAGGTCACAATGTCCACCAAGAACCACTCCCGATAGCTATCGGGAGTGCCTCCTTTGTGACCGTAGTGACCCTGCATTATAAAGCTCTCGGGTAGGTGTTTATGTTTACCTCAATTAATATCCTATCGCGACATTGAAATACACTCTACTACTCGTTTGCTTTGCAGATGCCTGCATTCTGAAAACGAAAAAAGCCAGAGCTTGTTGCCCTGGCTTTCCGACTTCGTTTTAATATTTTACATTTTCTTTCCAGGGTAGTAAGCGACCTCGCCCAATTCTTCCTCGATACGAATGAGTTGATTGTATTTTGCCATTCTATCTGAACGTGAAGCAGAACCGGTTTTAATTTGTCCTGTATTTAAGGCTACTGCCAGATCAGCAATGGTATTGTCCTCAGTTTCACCGGAGCGATGTGACATGATGCTCTTATAAGAATTGCGTTTTGCAAGATTCACGGCAGCGATGGTCTCAGTAAGAGACCCGATTTGATTTACCTTTATCAGAATAGCATTTGCTACGCCTCCATCGATTCCTTTTTGAAGGCGATCAACGTTTGTTACAAAAAGATCGTCGCCAACCAATTGAACCTTGCTTCCGATACTATCGGTAAGAGCCTTCCAACCTGTCCAGTCGTCTTCCGCCATACCATCTTCCAACGAAATGATGGGATATTTTTTAGCCCAGTTCGTCCAATAATCAGCCATTTCAAGTGGCTTAAGTTTTTTACCAGACGATTTCTTGAAGTGATATATTTTTGTTTTTGGATCGTAAAATTCAGAAGCGGCTGGATCCAAGGCGATGAAAACATCGGATCCCGGTTTATAACCGGCCTTTTCAATTGCTTTCAAAACTACCTCGATAGCTTCTTCGTTGGACGCCAGGTTCGGTGCAAATCCACCCTCATCCCCTACGTTGGTCGAAAGTCCTTTATCGTGCAATACTTTTTTTAGTGTATGAAAAATTTCTGCTCCCCATTGTAAGGCTTCGGAAA
>DASQTN010000814.1:0-6112 GCA_035641895.1 Chryseolinea sp.
TGATGTCCATAGTTTCAGAACGCTTGTCTTCAAAAAAGTAAGGAGGGAACGTCGGATAAGGTCTAGGAAGGTTGACGACTTTAACTTTTCTCAAAGCTGAAAGGGATAATTTATAATCCGTGGACGCCGCATCGACTTTAATAACCCCTCCAAATGCTTCACCGCCTTTTGTAATCAGAGCGACTTTGCGCCCAGCACGATTTTTCGCCAAAGATCGTCCCCGGAAAATAATGTCATTCTTGTCTTTTACGCTTTTACTATTGAAGGCAATTTTTTTACCAAAGTAGAACCGCATAGAGTAATCGTTAATCGCTCGCGCTTTTGGATTATCCGGATCTGCTTTAAATAGTTTCGAAATTTTTACCCTGATCGCTGCTTTGCCAGGCTCAGCTTTAGGTACTTTCACTTTTTTCTCACTCGCAAATTTCTCTCTAGAGAAATTGGAGTTAAAAGAATCGGCGCTGAAAAAAAAACAAAACTTCTCAACGTTTCAAATTTTTCGCCAGTACCCCTGAAATCCGGGGTAGAATTTTTGATGATATCCCTGAGTTCCGTATGAACTTTGAATTAAATAATTGTTTTTAAAAAATTTAGTGGTTTTGACTACGTTGTAAAATTTGGAAATTAAGAAAATGGTGTAGCTTCACCGCAAGATTCTTGATGATGATGTGAAAGGACTAGTACTACAACCGTTGAGTGGAATCACATATCGAACACGTTGGATCATTTGTAATCGTTAATGAATATTATAAAGAATTTTATAAAACTCGTTTTTGGGATACCCAATAGTGATCCCATTCCTCCTTTTCAGTTTGTTGTCTTTTTCGTCCTAATGACGATAGTTCTCATTTTGTTTGTGACGTTCCGAATTGCATAACGTCAAAATTATCCAAGCTTCTCTTAAAGCGTCTGTGACTTGTCCGCCAATTAAACACTCAATCCACCATGGCTTGGTATACTAATGTCCTTAGCTGGAGCTGATCCTTTACGATTGACCCAGGTCTCACCTGAGTGAAATAGAGCACAATTAATTCTTCCGCCGGGTCTACCCAATATGTCGATCCATACGCGCCACCCCAACCGAACTGCCCAATGGAACCGTAAGTGCCACGGATTCCCTGATTCAACACTACTTCAAATCCCAGACCGAATCCTACACCCGGACGCATTTCTAGATTTGAACCAAGGTGATCAATGGTCATCAAATGAACGGTACGTGAAGAAAGGATTTTCTTTCCGTTGAATTCGCCGCCGTTAGCGATCATCTGAAGGAAGTGATAATAATCTTTTGCTGTAGACACAAGGCCCGCTCCTCCTGAAAAGCTTTTGCGCGGCCCGGTCACGTACTGTCCCTGACTATCGACGGTCCCTTCAACCGGTGCTGGTAATAGCGACCCACCTTCTTTGGGAACGTACACCGTTGCAAGCCTCATGGCTTTTTCTTGCGGGAGGAAAAAATATGTGTCTGTCATATTGAGCGGATCGAAAAGACGTTTCCTTAGAAATTGATCCAACGACATTCCCGACGCACGTTCAATAACAACCCCCAGGATATCGGTTGCATATCCATATACGTACCGCTCACCCGGATGGGCATCCATAGGTAAAGAAGCAATCCGCTCAATAGTTTTTGCAACCGGTTCATTGTAATGGGCAAAGTAGAAGTCCTGAATTCCCGCTTTTTTCCATTCGTCGGCGGCGATGCCTTGTCCGTATCCAACGCCGGCGGTATGGGTTAGAAGATCGCGAATGGTCATCTCGCGTTTAGCTTTAACAACATCGTATCCGCCATTGGGTTTTGGAACAGCTACCTTCGTTTCTTTATACTCCGGTATAAACCTACTCACGGGATCCTGAATCAGAAGTTTTCCCTCCTCCTGCAACATCATTATCGCGACACTTACAATTGCTTTTGTCTGCGAAGCGATTCGGAAAATGGATCCGACCTCCATCTTCGAATTCGATTCTTTATCGCGAAATCCAAATGCTTTATAATACGCTACTTTTCCCTTTCTAGCCACCAGAATAACACTGCCTGCCATCTGATTTTCTTTTACGTACGAATTGAATGTCTCATCAATGCGTGCAAGACGATCGTTTGAAAAACCAACACTCTCCGGGTTGATGGCAGTAAGTTCCTGGGCACAAACGGTCAACGAGAATAAAGTAAATAGCAGGAAAAAAAGAAGGCTCGGAAATGATCGGCTCATGGTTAAATTTTAATGGCATAAGTATATACAATACTTCCAATAAAATGTTAGCCGGCCGTATAAATGACGATAAAAACGACTGGTTGCATCAACCCGTTACTTCTTTTTTTGTAATAGGGATGCTTTATACAAATCTAAAATCCATTTCACGCAAAGGACGCAAAAGTAGTCTGCAAAGGTCGCAGAATTCCTCGCAATAGGTGTCTGCGCTATCAAAATTCAAAAAAATAAACGGGCATAAAAACAGACCACAATTTTGCGGTCTTGCAGGAAATGCGGTAAGCGTACAACGAATTTTACCCACTCAAAAATCCCCAATCTACAAGGGACTGGTTTAGTTAACATGTAGGTCTTTACGTCTGCAGTCTCACACCTTGGGATGTTTCGCGGGAAGTTCAGTAACTTTAAGCGAGTGCATGGGCTCAACATGAGGGATCGCAGTGGGGCAAGCGGCAGTAAAATATTTGCTTCTTTATGGCATCGCTGTTCGGACTCCTATGCGGACAGTCCTAAAGCCTATGGCCAAAATATTTTTTTCCACAACACCCTTTATAACCTGGCACTATTTAATCATAATTTTCGTGGACAAAGTCTTTTGTCCAGTGCTGATTGTAACGAAGTATATTCCACTACGCCAAGCTGAAGACTGTATCAGAAGATTTTTGTCCCCCTTGTAGGTAATCATCTTTTCAAATACAATTTTACCAGCAACATCATAGATCTTTAAAACTCCCGCTATGCTTTTCACCAAATTGATCGTGAAGCTGTGCGACGCAGGATTGGGAAAAATTCTTACACCGTTTGTTTCCATTTCTTCTATAGCGGTAATAACGGTGGGCGTTGACGTTTCGGAACATGCCCCCTTTTCAATGTATACTTTGTATGTATCACCTTCATCCACACCATTGAAAGAATAACTATCACTGTTTGCCAAGGCCGAATTATTTTTGAACCACTGATAAAAATCTCCGTCCTCTTCGTCGGTGTAAATTTTTCCATCTTCGAAGTGAATGTCGGAATCAATGACTAAGGGCTTTACTTCCACCTCCATGGGTTCACTTTCGCAGTCACCAATGGTTTGCGTTGCATAGTAAGTTTGCTCAGATTGAACGACTTCCAATTGGTTACCTGACCCGGCGCTGACTTTCTTCTCGGCATCACGATACCATGTTATATTTTGTCCGGAAACGGCAAGTTCGGCAAGGCTTCCAGCGCTGTTCTCGCAATAAAAATATGAGTCAACGCTTGCCACCGGCATTGGCGGACGTTCCTGGATCGTAATATGCACAGGTCGCGCAACGCCCCGCATACCCGTTATTGTTTGTGTAACATACACGGTTTGAGTTGCTTCCGGCGAATAATTGCCAGTCGCTAATTTAACTGTGAGGGCTTCATCACTATACCATTCAATATTCGTTCCCACGGCAGCGAGAGTAATTTCCCTGTCACATGTATAAACGACCGTATCTTTCATCAGCGGCGCCTGAGGTATAAAAGTAAACTGACCCAGTGAAGAAAGTGCTGATCCGAGAAAGGCTTGATCAATCGCCTGAACCCTCCAGGTATAAACTCCGTAGGCAAGATTATCAACGATCAAAGATCCAGCTGAACGCCCTGCCTGAAGTCTCAGGCGTATGCCTGTAACAGGATCTGACAAGCCCTTCATTATTTGTTTCCCATCTTTATATATAATTACGTCGTGGCTCAGCGCGTCAAGTGGCGTGTGATCGTCGGGTTGACTAGTCCAGGTGAGATGAAGTCCCTCTGTATCCTGATGCGATGTTAACCCGCTGGGTGCTGTGGGAGCTTGATTACCTATCCCTTTTCCTGAAACAATCAATTGATTTTTCAACACATATCCATAGGGATGGTCTTCATTGTCTACGTCGTCTTCCGTGAAGTATCCGGTCATAAACAGATCCAGATCACCATCGCTGTCAAAGTCAACCCACTGCGTGTTATTCCTTCCGGCTGAAAAATTTGGAACCATTGTTTCCTTGAAATCATCATCCAGTTCATTATTATACATCACGCAGAACTTCCCTGTAAAGAAAATATCAATATCACCATCGTGGTCATAATCTGCAGAACTAACGGATACATCACCGACAGGGAAATCATCCTTTACCACTCGGAATTGTATTGCTCCTGATCCATCGGGCCCTTCATTTTTGAATAACTTACTTTTGACATTGTAGCCATTGTCTGCTAGAAAAAGAATATCCGGAAATCCATCGCCATTGTAGTCAAGCTTTTGCATCCGACCACCGCTGACTGGAAGATTGACATTTGCTTCCATGGAACCTTCCTTGTTCAGAAAAAGGGTAGCGTAATTTAAAGTTTGGTCAAATTGGACCATGTCTTCGTCTCCATCCTTATCAAAATCGCCTGATATCAGAATATTATCGCAACAGCTGCCCTTGTCGGTGTCTTTAACAAAAGCTCCTGCCCCGTTATTTTTCATCAGGGCGGTTCCCACGCCGGGTTTCATTACATAATAGTCGAGATCGTTGTCGCGGTCGTAATCCCATGTTTCCAAAATAGCAAGGTCCTCCGAGGTCAAACTATTCGTTGTTTCGGAAAACGTTTTATTACCGTTATTCAGTAAGACGTGAGTCTTGTACTTACTATCCGTGTATAAAAATCCATGCTGATATAAGTCAAGCCGATGATCGTCATTTATATCATAGAAACGCGATGTACCTTCATTTGCTATTGTCAAGGTCCCTGCGTTTACCTGCGTCCAGCCGCCAGCAGTTTTCTCCAGCAAAGCACTGGTCAACCCTGTTTCAATGCCATTAAAGATGCGTCCTCCAAAAATCAACATATCCATCTTTCCATCACCAGTATAATCACCGACGTCCAGTGATCCGGTTGCATTCACGATGTTCGATTGTTCAAGTATCAAAAGGTTTGTATTCCATGTAGCAACGTTTGATGTCGACGTCGTGGTGATCCCCGACTTTTCATATACGTGATATGTATACAGATCATCATACTCGAGACCATCATCCGTAAAAGTTGTTGCATTGCCAGCTAACTCAGCAATGATTTGAAAATCTGAACTCGTGGATTTCCGCGCTACAACGGTGGCGGTACTATTCAACGGCCCATCTGTCCAGGCAAGCTTCACCTTGTTTAAGAGAATTCTTTCAATTGTCAGGGCAGTTGGGCCCGCTGTTATATCAAACGTAATACTTGATGAAGCCGAAAGCTTAAAAGCTGCATCGACGGCCTGAACATGGGCTGTATAATGCCCCGCTGGTAAGTCATTGATCGTGAAAGACGTTCTGAAACCGGCATTTCCAAAAGCCAAGCGCCGGCGAAAGGTCCCGGCTGCATTTGTTTCCGGGTGAACCCAAAATTTTCCATTCCCATCAACCAGTTTAACATGATAACTGATAAGTTTCGAAGGCGTCATGTCATCCGTTGAGGGTGCCCAGGACAACGTAGTACCATTCCCCGCCCTGGTCACCTGCAGAGAGGAAACAGCACTCGGTCCAACGGATTGCCCCGGCGAAGAAATACTGCGATTCTTATAATAGTAATTTTTCCCCTGGTGATAGTTGTCATTTCCAAGCTTGACGAGATCTAAATCGCCGTCAGCTTCGATATCCGTGAGTATGACGCTGGCACCCCAGTCGGCGGCAAATTCGTAATCTGCCCGAACAAAATTTCCCTCTCCGGTATTGTGTAACAAAGTTGTATTGTACGAATCATTTACCACCAGATCCTGCCAACCATTAAAGTCCAAATCTGCTACCGCGATTTGTATTTTTTCGTTGGCCCCAATGCCAGCAATCGAAATCACCTCCGGTGCTCCAAATTGTGCGCTGCCAAGTCCGGCATGCAAATACAGTTCCTGAAAACCGCGCTGGATTATGTCCAAAGTACCGTCTCCG
>DASQTN010000815.1:0-3884 GCA_035641895.1 Chryseolinea sp.
CCCTGGATTTGATTGAATTTGCAAACGGTCCTGTTACTTCTACCTGGGGAAAACTACGTGCCGACATGGGGCACCCAGCTCCTTTTAATTTGAAATTTATTGGGGTGGGAAATGAACAGTGGGGACCGCATTACATTGAACGTTATAAAGTCTTTACAAAAGCTATTAAAGAAAAAGATCCGTCCATTGTTATCGTGTCAAGTGTTGGACCTTTTCCGGATGGAGAACTTTTTGACTTTGCTGCAAAAGAGTTGAAAGATTTAAACGCGGAGATTGTCGATGAGCACTATTATCGTAACCCGGAATGGTTTTTAGAAAATTCCAACCGATACGATAATTATGATCGAAAAGGCCCGAAGATTTTTGCCGGAGAATATGCTGCTCAAAGTGTCGCAACGGTAAGCCCGGATAACAAAAACAATTGGAAATGCGCGATGTCTGAAGCTGCGTTTATGACTGGTTTGGAAAGAAATGCTGATCTGGTGTACATGGCTTCTTATGCACCTTTGCTTGCACATGCAGAAGGATGGCAATGGACGCCAGACTTAATTTGGTTTGATAATTTAAGATCTTATGGTACCCCGAATTATTATGTGCAAAAATTATTCGCTACCAATAAGGGCACACATGCATTGTCCATTTTGTCGGGCACCGAAAAACTTAATGGTAAAAATGGTCTATACGCTTCTGCTGTCTGGGATAAAAATACTAAGGAAGTAATCGTAAAAATTGTAAACGCTTCGGATAAAGATCAAACGACAGATGTTCAGCTCAGCACTGGAAAGAAAGTATCCTCAAATGGCAGCATGTTGATCCTGAAAAGTGAGAATCTCGACGGTGTCAATTCGCTCGACAACCCAACGCAAATCAGTCCGCAGCAGCAGACGATCAAATTGAAAGGTAAGAATGCGACAATCGCGCTACCAGCGCGTTCTATGTCGGTGGTAAAAATTAAAGCTTCGTAAAAAAGATAATCTACTTCCCGAAAGTGTGGCACTTTCGGGAAGTTAAAAATAGAATCTCATGCAGTACCGCGTCATTTTGTTGATGTTTTTTTTTCATATCGCATCCTTGGGTGTATCGCAGGAAATTCGCGTGCATGATCCGGTGATGATTCGGGAGAAGGGTGTTTATTACCTGTTTTGCACCGGTAGCGGAATTTCTGTTTTCTCTTCACCGGATATGAAAAACTGGAAAAAGGAAAATCCCGTTTTCACTGCGCCTCCAACGTGGGCAGTCGAAGCTATCCCTGAATTTAAAGGACATATTTGGGCTCCTGATATTTCTTTTCACAATGGACAATATTACCTCTATTACTCGGTGTCAGCGTTCGGTAAAAACACATCGTGCATTGGTGTGGCCACGAACAAAACATTAAACCCGGTGTCACCTGATTTTAAGTGGATTGATCATGGAAAGGTTATTCAGTCTGTGCCTGGACGTGACCATTGGAACGCAATTGATCCTAATCTTGCCTTTGATGATGAGCAAAAGCCGTGGTTAACCTTTGGGTCATTTTGGAGTGGAATGAAATTGGTGAAACTTGATGAAAGCCTTACTAAAATTGCCGATCCGCAGGAATGGTATACCATCTCCAAACGTGCGCGGGATTTTAAGACTGATGACTACAAAGCCGGTGAGGGCCCGGTCGAAGCTCCTTTCATCTTTAAAAAGAACGGGTACTATTATCTTTTTGTATCCTTTGACTATTGTTGCCGTGGTGTGAACAGCAATTATAAGGTTGTCGTTGGACGCAGTAAAACAATTCAAGGACCTTATTTAGATAAGGACAGTGTTAGAATGGATCACGGAGGGGGATCGCTTGTAATTGAAGGCAACAAAGACTGGGCGGGTGTCGGGCACAATTCAGCCTATACTTTCGATGGCACTGATTACCTGATATTTCATGCCTATGATGCCAAAGACGAAGGAAAACCCAAATTGAAAATTTCAAAAATCGAATGGGATAATAACGGTTGGCCTGTCTGTAAAATGCCCTGAAAATCGCACTTTGATCTGTCTAACGACTACGAATCAATTAACCCAGGGAATCTCGGAGGCACGAAGCGCGGAAACTCATTTCTTTATAAAACTCACCGTTCATGATCTTCCGCGGTAATCATAATACTAGGGCGATTTATCTCATCGCTCAAGAGTTTTGGTGCATTGAGTTGCGCCGTCGGCTCCTCAGCGTAACTTTTGCGTCCTTGCGCCTTTGCAGTAAAATGCATTTTAATACTCGTAAGACTTTACTTGCGGAACGGATTTCAAAAATACATTCAACGTTTCGAGTTTCTCTTCTCTTCCAAATACTTCATACAAAACCGTATAGTCATTTTCATTTTTTACATCACGGGCTTTGTGAAACCGAAGGTTAAGTTTCTTGATCTCCTTTTCCAGCGCAGCAATGAATGAGCCGTCCTCCTCGTAAGTAATTTTATAGGATCTAGCCTGATGCATCCGGACAATTCCGCGCTGAATATTTTCAAACAACGACAACACAATCAAAACCACTACCGAGCCAACTAAGGCTATAAAATACTCTCCCGCTCCAACGGCCATTCCCAAAGCTGCGGCGATCCAAATCGTTGTTGCTGTTGTAATACCATTAATGCTGAGGCCATCCTTAAAAATTACACCCGCACCCAAAAACCCAATACCCGTTATGACAGCCGAAGCGATTCTATCTGGAGACGACTGGCCGCCAATCGAAATGGAAAGCTCTGTGAATATTGTTGATCCGAAACAAATCATGATCATTGTGCGCAAGCCAGCTGCCTTACTCCGGTATTCGCGCTCCAGGCCGATCACTGTTCCGATGATAAATGAAATCAATAATTGCAGCGCGGTTTCAAATTGTATCTCCATATTTCAGTAAATGTTTAAGTAATAAACAAAATAAAAAAGCGAAGGATTATACTTCCTTCGCTTCTTCATTAAAATTTATTAAGACTTTACATTTTTCTCACATGGCCGCTGCCCGACGAATGACTGTTTATCTTGCTGGGATTACCTTTGTATCGAACACTTCCGCTACCAGTGATGTTAGCGTCTAATTCATTTTTCACATTGATTTCCACATCACCGGAGCCGGTAATCCGCACTTCGCAACTATTGGTTTCCAGGTTGCCCGCTAAAACTTTACCAGAGCCACTGATGGATGTTCTGACCCGGGAAGCTGAACCACTTGCCTCAATTTTTCCGGACCCTGACACGCCGAATTCCGCATTGCCAGAAGCCGTAAGCGACATGATAACTTTTCCAGATCCGCTTACATCGCTATTGAAGTTTTTACATTTTCCGTCCAACTCAATATTTCCTGATCCGGAGACATCGCTTTCCATATCACCCGAAGCTTCTACTTCTACCTTCATGTTGCCTGAGCCACTCACATTCAGATCGATATTGTTAGCTATAATTTTCGTTTCGCCGATTAAATCGCCCGAACCTCCAACACTCAATCCTTCGATATCTTTTACGGTAATGTACACGTTGACCTGATCATCGTTGCCCCAGTTCCAGTCGTTGCCGTCTTTTTCAATCACCAGCCGGGAACCATCGACATCCGTTTCAATTTCTTCTAAAATGTCCTTTTTACCTTCTATAACAACCTTTTGGGGACTTCCCTGCCGAAGGTATAATTTGCCTGGCACGCGAAAAGCAATTTTTGTGAAGGTTCCTACATTACGCGTTTCTTTTGTCTGTGCATCCGCCAAAAGAACGACACATAAGATGAGAATGGAAAGAATGGTAAGCTTTTTCATATTTCGGTAAGTTGATTACATATTCAGGATAGACTTCTAAAAGAAACGGAGGTTGCATCGCTACGGTTTTTTATTTTTCGCTTCTTTAATTTGACGTAAAGAACAAGAGGTTGGTTTCAT
>DASQTN010000816.1:0-6930 GCA_035641895.1 Chryseolinea sp.
TATGAAGGTCTATTGATTGTTCAGCATGAAGTCTAAGCAACAACAACGATCTGTTGTTTCCCGAAAGGTTTGTGAGTCTTCGCAGGTATGTCTGCAAAATATTTTTCGTTGAATCTGACATTCAAATTATAAGGTAACAGAATTTTTAATGTGTGCCAATTTGGTCAAACCTTCACAATTCGTCATTTACCGTCAGGTAAGGAATAATTCGTTGAATGGACTTCTCGTCAATTACACTTACATTTTGAATGGCATCCACATTCTCAAAATTACCATGCTGAAATCGATAAGAAACTATTGCCTTAGCCACGCCGGTTAAATAAGGATGCGAAGAAAGTTGTTTTTCCGACGCCGTGTTGATATTAATTTTTTTTGGTTTGAAATCTTCTTGTATTGTAGCACTTTCAATCAGTCTTTCTATCACTAAAGAATCCAGTCCATAAACTTCAGCTAATTGCCCCCAACGCACAAAGCCACCTAAACGGTCCCGATATTTTATGATTCGTAGCGATAACTTTTCTCCTATTCCGTAGATTTTCTTCAACTGTGAAGTGTCAGCATTGTTCAAATCAAATTTTTCGGCGACCTTTTTAACTCCTGAAACATTTTTTGTCTCGGATTTTTTCTCAGCCAACTTGCTTTTTTCTATACGCCGAGGCAAGCTGATGAATGGATAAACCCGGTCATAAAACGCTGAATCGACGCCGTAAATTTTTAATAGATCCGACTTTATCCGGAATTTGCCGCCTTTTTCGCGATAGCGGATGATACGCGTTGCCAAATTGTGCGAAAAACCCAGGGTTACGAGGTCTTCGTCGCGCGCCGTATTGGGATTAAAATGAAAAAGCTGGGTGCTGACACTATCATCAACGACCTTATCATTTGGAGAATTCCACAACGCGACCAAACTGTCTAGCTTCATCTGGTCTGCTTGCCCATCGAACTCACTTTTGGCGGTCCACCTATGCCAAATCGGCTCCGAGAAAAGCATTAAAGTGGTGAGGATTAATAAGATAATAAAGCCATTGACGTGCGATCGGGGGAAGCCGAAAAAGCTCTTAATCCAGTGTTTCAATTTTAACATAACAACCAACGGGTAACATAAAATTGCAACTTTTTTTCAAGGTCCGACGTTTCCAAAAGCACTTTAAGGCTCTTTCGCGGAACTTCTAGCTTATTTATAAACGTTCTAAATTACGTTGAATTGACTTTTGTCAGTAGATAATTTCGGATAGGCTTTATTTTTGTACTCCAGATGACACAAAACTTCAAAGCATTAGCGCTTACCTACAAAACTGCTCCAGTAGCGATCCGCGAGCAGGTTTCTTTGAATGAGGGTGCAACTAAAAAATTGCATCAGTTCATCCGGAATTACACTTCCGCAACAGACGTCCTTATAGTTTCCACTTGTAATCGCACAGAAATATATTACTTGGCTGAAAAGGATTTTTCCTCGGAAATTTTTAAAGGACTTTTTTTGCTAAAAAATTGTCAGCCAGGATTTGAGGATCATTTCAGTAAGTATAATGGGTCGGATGCTGTATCACATTTGTTTGAAGTCTCCCTCGGGCTAGACGCCCAGGTAATGGGCGATCTGCAAATTTCCGGGCAGGTGAAAAATGCTTATCAATGGAGTGCCGACGAAAATATGGCCGGGCCTTTTTTACATCGCCTGATGCACACCATATTTTTTGCGAACAAGCGCGTAGTACAAGAAACATCTTTCAGAGACGGAGCCGCTTCAATCTCTTACGCCGCGAAGGAGTTGGCGGAGGATCTCACAATTGACATAAAATCGCCGAAAGTTTTGGTAGTAGGTGTTGGTGAAATCGGCCAGGATTTTTGCTTAAATCTCGCCCACTCGAGAATTGAACACGTAACGATTTTGAATCGCACCCAAGAAAAAGCAGAAAAACTCGCACAGAAATACAATTTCAGATTTGGCGGTATTGAGGATCTTTTGCCGGAAATTCAAAAAGCTGATGTGATTGTCAGTTCTGTGTCCGGTACTCAGCCGCTCATTACTTTAGATCTGTTAAGACAGATAAAGATTCTAACACATAAGTATTTTATAGACCTGTCAATGCCGAGAAGTATTGATGCCGTTGTAGAGGATGTTCCGGGCGCTATCGTGTACAACCTCGATGATATTCGTGAAAAGACAAATGAGACTCTTGAAAAACGAAGAGCTGCGGTTCCCCGGGTTTTGGATATAATCAAGGACTCAATTCTTGATTTCGAAGATTGGTCAAAAGAAATGATCATATCGCCTACGATTCAAAAACTGAAGAGTACGCTTGAACAGATTCGCAAGGAAGAAATTGCACGCTTTATCAAAAATGCAAAACCCGAAGAAGCTCAGAAACTAGAAGAAATGAGCCGTTCGCTGATGCAAAAAATTCTTAAATATCCTGTACTTCAGCTTAAAGCCGCATGCAAGCGTGGTGAGTCGGAGTCAATGTCTGAGCTGCTTAATAACCTTTTTAATGTAGAAGGTCAGTCAGAAAAGTTAGACAAGCATCATTAAGATTTCCCCGGGTATCCTCCGTGATTTAGATTATTATTTACGCTATCCGAAGGTTCTTTAAAGGACAGATAAGCTGTCGAGGTAAATTTACCCGGGCATCGCAGCAAATTCGTATTCTATCCGTGCTGCCATTTCAAACAGAAAACTTCCTGCATAAAAGATGATACTTCTTAATGGGCGAGGCACCTTACCGTCTTCCGGAGAGTTCGAGCCTGGTGCAAACCCTCTTTCCAAGCATACCTTGGAAAGAGGATAGACCCGGTTTTGACGTTTATCGCAATTCAAGCACGACCACCGAAAATGGTGGAAGCTTTCCTTTCAGCACACCCCCGGTTAGTTTTACTCCTGTGAAATTTGCAGGCTTGATTTTGTCTGGTGCCTCGAATGTGTTGTGATCCTGAAGTTTAGACGAGGCCAAAATCTTACCCGTGACGCCGCTATATTTACCTCCACGAAGATCAACCATAATCTCCTGTTCATTTTTTGCATCAATATTTACAAGGGATATATGGATCACACCGTTTGCATCCTTAGAAGCGGAACCCGAAATCGCTTTTAGTTTTTCATTGTTGAAAACATAATCGTTCGATTGTACCGTAAGCGGGATCATGGTCGCATCCTGATGAACATTGTACATCTCCATAACGTGGTAGGTAGGCGTAACAATCATTTTTTCTTCGCTTGTTAGAATAACGGCCTGCAGAACATTTATAGTTTGAGCAAGATTTGCCATTCTCACACGATCGCAGTGGTTATGGAAAATATTCAAAGTGACGCCAGCGATCATAGCATCGCGCATAGTGTTCTGCTGAAATAAAAAGCCTGGATTTGTTCCGGGTTCAACATCATACCAACCGCCCCATTCGTCGACAACTAAAGCAACTTTTTTTGATGGATCATATTTGTCCATAATATCGGAATGCTTTTGTACGAGCTCTTCCATAAGCGTAGCTCGTTTCATGGTGGTGAAATATTGTTCTTCGGAAAAAGTTGTTGACGGACCTTTCTTGCCCCAGTCAATTACGGAGTAATGATGGAGTGCTACACCTTCCAGCATTTGATGAGGAATATCCCGCATAAGCACCTCAGTCCATTTGTAGTCGGAAGAATTTGCACCCGAAGCAATTCTAAAAATTTTGTCATCGTCTTCCCAAGCCGACAGGAATGTCGCATACTGACGATATACATCTGCATAATATTCAGCACGCATGTTTCCGCCACAGCCCCAGGCCTCATTACCTATACCCCAATATTTTACTTTCCAGGGATTCTCCCTTCCATTTTGCTTCCGCAAATCAGACATCGGGCTTTTTCCACTAAAAGTTGTGTATTGAACCCAGTCAATAAATTCCTGAACTGTCCCACTGCCAACATTTCCTGACAAATATGGTTCAGTCCCTATGAGTTCGCACATATCCAGAAAATTATGCGTTCCAAAACTGTTGTCTTCGGTTACCCCACCCCACCAGCGATTCACAATGGTCGGGCGTTTGTCCTTCGGACCAATGCCGTCCTTCCAATGATAAGTGTCCGCAAAACAACCGCCGGGCCACCGGAGGTTTGGAATTTTAAGTTTCTTCAACGCATCCACTACGTCAGTCCGCACCCCTTTTACGTTTTTAATTTTTGTGTTGTCTTCGCCCACATAAAATCCACCGTAGATGCACCGGCCTAAGTGTTCTGCAAAGTGTCCATAGATGTGTTTGTTGATCTTATCCTTTGCTAGATCTGCATTTAAAACCAATTGGTTTTGTCCAAGCAGGGGTAGGAAACATGACGTAAACACAAGCGTTTGTATCAGATTTTTCATACGAATGAAATAAGTTTTATGCCAATTTATAGTTTTATTTCTTAAAACTGTAATTTATACACTTTTAACGGTTGTGTCATAAATACAAGGCGAGCCTGTAATTTTCTTTTTTTAACTTCGACTTATTCATTAAGACATTTTCCCTTTGGCGGTAACGGAAGAAACAAAATTCATCAGCCTTATCAATGACCATCAGAGGTTAATACATAAGGTCTGCATCATGTATGAAAATGACCCGGAGGTTCGAAACGATCTGTTTCAGGAAATTGTCCTTCAGTTGTGGAAATCATTTGCATCGTTTAGGGGAGAGTCAAAAATATCAACGTGGATGTATCGCATTGCCTTGAATACGGCGATCTCAGGTTTTAGAAAGCAAACCAGGTTAATAAAGACGGAGGATTTACGTGAACTGCATTTAAATATATCGGACGCGGGGAATGATGAACATGATGAGAATTTTCATAAACTTCAATGGGCAATTCGCCAGCTTTCGGAGATCGAACGTGCGATGATCATGATGGCGCTAGAAGAAATTCCATATGAAGAAATCGCCGAAACCATTGGAATAACACAAAATAATGTGCGGGTACGCATGAACAGGATAAGGGAAAAACTCAAAAAACTTATGTGTCCATAATATGGAACTGGAAGATTTAAAAAGCATTTGGAAAAGTAGTGAGCCCGTATTTCAACCGAAGAACGAGCAGGAAATTGCGAGGATGCTGAAAGGAAGAAGCATTTCCATTGTCAATAAATTGAAACGCAATGTTTGGTTCGAGCTTGTGTTTACTATCGTGGTGAGTGTAGCCCTTTTGATTTATGCACTCTCCCTCCCTAAAGGTGCGATGAAATGGACCTCCATTTCCCTTTTATTAATGTGTATCGCCTCGACGGTATTTTATGTGAAGAAATTGTCGATATTAAATCATGTGCAGGGCATTAATGAAAATCTACACGATACGATATCCTTTCTGATTAAGAATCTGACTACCTATCTGCGATTTTATAAAAACAGCTATACAGTCTTGTACCCCATTTATTTTTTGCTCGGGTTGTTGTTCAGCTTTATGGAAAAAGGTACGGATGTTGTCGAATTTTTATCCCAACCGACTACCATAATTTATTTGTTGTTCATGGGAGGATTATTCTTCCTAATCAGCTTTTGGTTTGCCCGCTGGTTTCTTAAAAAACTGTATGGCGATCACTTAGAAAAACTCAAAAATATTATGCACGAGTTAAATCAGCAGTAACTTATTCAGAGGTCGGACTCGTACAGTAATTCGAACAATATTTCTTTTAGACCGATAGCAATCATCTCCCACTTTTCCGTACCCAAATATTTTTGATTCACCTCAATTTCAATCCCGAGGTATTCATTATCATAAAACTTTGTGCGTAGGTATGTCGTAAATCCATCGTCCGTGCCTTTGTATGGTTCATTCAATCTAATCGACAGATAAGGAAGGGATTGTTCAAGCCCATCAAATAATTTTTTACAGAATTCCGACTCCGCTTTCCGATCAGGATCGAACAAAATTCCGATATCTACCGCTCGAATCTGGTCGTTTAGAACCGGTGTAAAAGTGTGAATCGAAAGATGCAAAACCGGTTTCGAAGCTTTTGAGATTACATCCTCAACACCATTTCGGTGTGGGTAGTAATACCGTTGCAGTATTAAATCATGATCAGTGTCGTATAATTTTTTGGAATACGTCGAATATAACTGATGGCTATGCAACGACCGGTTGGGTTCAATTAATAGTCGTGTTGTCTCACAACTAAACAAAGGCGCATTGCACTCGACAGCAAGAAATCTGGCAATCTCCAACGCCCCCGGATCCCATCCCTGATGAGAATCCAAAATTTCTTTCACCTCCGCAAAGAGATAGCTGTAACTGTCAGGCACTTGATTTCCTGCATGCTCGCAGGTAACGATGAGATTCATGACCAAAACTTGTTTTCCTTTTCTGGAAGTTCAAACGCTTAAATCAAAAACATTTTGTTTTTTGACAAACAATCTGACAACCCTCGGTAAACATTTGCAATATTATCAAATGATTGATCCTTATCGATGGCTCTAACAATCCGATGGGCAAGCGTTCCACTTTCTAAAATTACACTTAACTCATTCTTATACCTGTCAAGGGAAGCGGTGCCTTTCTTTAACAACTTATTCAATATATGATTCCACAACTCACAAGCTAAGGCTTTCCTATCGGGATAATCAAATAAAGCTAAATATTCTGCATTATCCAATACTGTATGCCCTGCCTTGATAATCGTTTGATCGAGAATTTGCGCCAATCCTTCTGTCTTCCATTTCATCTGTGCCTCAAGGCCGACAAACAAATCAGCGCTGAGCCCTTTGATCGTTTCGATAACCAACGTGAGCGCAGCCAGGTCTGCCGCGGGACATTCCTGTATGTCCATAATACGAATTTCAATCGAGCCGCGGTCAAATCGTGGTATGGCCCCTCGAGAATTAACCCAGATGGCGTTTAGCTCTTCACCCGGATCATAAGGAGCAATATCCGACTTAATTTTTTCGTAGATGGTATTGAGATAATTCCGTTTAGAGAAAACAGCCTCTGGA
>DASQTN010000817.1:0-12006 GCA_035641895.1 Chryseolinea sp.
TGGTACGAAACGCCTTTCCAAAATGATCCTGGCTAAGTCCGTGGCCGGCTTCGTGCAGCGCGATGGTTTCTACATCATAATGATCTCCATCTGCCCAATCGAAAGCATCGTTGTAATATATTTCGCGCCAGGCTACGTCCAGTTTGTTGTTGTTGTCTGTGTCAACAGGATTGCCAGCGTCATCTGTGAAAATAATTGTAAACGTGACCGCCAGAATGAACGTGCTTCCGTCGGGTGGTGCTATCAGATCAAAGAACGCTGCGGGCAGCCATCCTGCATGCACGACGTCTGCTACGTAATCGAAGCTTCCTCCAAATCCTAATAATGCACTGACAAAACCCGTCGTTGTGTCTGGGTGGGATGGAACCCTAAACATTCCCAGATCTGAGCAGGTAACATCGTCCCAGGTTTGCATGGCGCGGCTGATGGCAGCAGAGCTGACAGCCACAGGTAGATCATCCGAGGGCCGGTTCTCATCGATATAATAGGAAACGTTGTCCGTTCCATCCAGGGCAAGCCCTGGAACGAAATCTTCCGTTAGCTGCTTATTGCCAACGTCTTTAAAATAAACGGTTCTACCCACTTGTCCGGATTCTCCGCTGGTAAGATACTCGGCTGAGTACACAGCATACCGCGTATTTGCGGCAATTCTACCATTGGCCTGATCCCGAACCGGCAACTCCATAAAAATAGGGGAGTCGTCAACAGGCTGAAGGGATTGAACATCGTTCTCTTTTTCGCAGGCCACGGCAATTAGAAACATCGCAACGGAACCCGCCATTTGTAGTTTTTTCATAACGATACATTTAGGTTAATGAGAGTTTTAAGGATCATATGACACCGAACCTAAGTAGATTGTTTGCAGAAGAATGTTTTTTAATCTAACACCGGCGCCTATCCGACTAGTTGTTGGAGGTGGGGAAGACTTAAATCTGTCTTTTAAAAAACTGATCTCTTGTTATACATCCCAATCATCGCATAAATAGTTTTTTGAACTAGACTGCCTGAACGGAAAAATTCGGACATTTTCACCTCATCTTTAATGGCTGAAATTCAGGGAGGTCTCCGGTAAGTCACCAAAGCTGTAACTTAAAAAATAAAAAAAGGCAATTACGGACTGTAACTGCCTGATTTTCATCGCTCCTCCTCTTGGACTTGAACCAAGGACCCTCTGATTAACAGTCAGATGCTCTAACCAGCTGAGCTAAGGAGGAATTTTCCAAAAATGGAGTGCAATATTAAGGACTTGCATCCAGAATTTCCAACCTCACAATATGTTTTTAAGGAATAATTTGAAAACCCTTGCTTGTTTGCCGCCGTATAATAACTTTGTAATTGAAAGTACTTTTAATGAAAGAAGTCCACGAGTATGAAAAAGATCTCGCCTCCATCCGGAGCATGATGGAGCGATCAGCAAAGTTTATCTCATTAAGTGGACTCTCCGGCGTTTTAGCGGGAGTGTATGCTTTAATCGGCGCCGCTGCCGCCTATTTTGTCGCACACTATCCCATTTCGCCATTTGATTATCGGCAATACTCTATAAGCGATACATTTTTCCAATTACTGCTTATTGCTGCGCTAGTCCTGGTGGCGTCTTTAACGACCGGCCTGCTTCTCAGTAAAAGAAAAGCGAAAAAGCACGGATTGAACTTCTGGACTGCCGCCAGTAAACGTTTATTTTTAAATCTTGCCATTCCGTTGATTTCAGGAGGGATTTTTATTTTGATAATGCTATTTACAGGTCATTTCGGATTGGCCGCTCCAGCCAGCCTTATTTTCTATGGACTGGCACTTATTCAAGCGAGCTCAAATACTTTTGACGAAATCCGGTATCTGGGTTTTTCTGAAATCATTCTGGGCTTGATTTCGGCTGCGATGCCCGGTTATGGTTTGGTTTTTTGGGCGCTGGGATTTGGAGTCCTTCACATTGTATATGGGGGGATCATGTATAATAAATACGACAAGTGAAGAATCCGTTCGAAAACTTAGATAAGGTATTAGAGCATAGGATACGACTTCAGATTATGTCAATATTGGTCACTAATGACGGTTATGAATTCAATGCTCTGAAAGATATTCTGAATATTTCAGACGGAAACCTGGCGTCGAACATCAAAGCACTCGAGCGGGAAAAATATATTTTGGTTTCAAAATCATTTGTTGACCGAAAACCGAACACAAAATATAAGATCACCGAGAAGGGAAGAAATGCATTTAAAAAACATCTTGATGCATTGGAGGCGGTGGTGAAACAACAAAAATAAATTTTTTTATAAATACACTTTTAAATTGAAAGTACTTTTGATATAAAAAATTTTCTATCGGTTGAACTTGATTCTTATGAGGAGCTAACATCAAAAACGTGTACTGGCACGAAGTCCAGAAGTAAAAGAGTAATTCTACAAACCTTGATCAGAAAACAATTAATCAATAACATCTAAATACAATGGAAACTTCATTACAGCCGCAGAATTATCTGGACCGGTTCAACAAATGGATTCAGGAATCCATCATGATTAAACTTTTTTCAATTGGATTTTTAGTCCTCATTTTACTGATTCCCTCTGCGTGGATTCAGGAGATGATTGTAGAACGGCAACAACGTGCAGGCCAGGTAATTCAGGAAGTAGCAGATAAATGGTCGGGTAGTCAATCTATTTCCGGTCCCGTGTTGGTGATTCCTTATCGCAAGCAGGAAATCATCGACCATGGAAAAGAAGGTAAAGAAATTAAAGAACATATTGAAAAAGCTTTTTTCCTTCCTGAACAGCTTGACGTAACCGGTAATGTTAAACCCGAAATATTGCATCGCGGAATTTTTGACGCTGTGGTTTACGAGTCGGGCGTCCAAATCAAATCAAACTTTGCCAGACCCGACTTTAAGAATTTGTCGATCCCGGAAGATATGATCCTTTGGAATGGTGCCCACATGGTTTTTGGTATCACTGACTTACGCGGTATCAGCGACAACCCTGTGTTTATGGTAGCCGAAGAAACATTTATTCCTGAACCCTCTAACAACATTGGGTTAACGGTGAGAAGTAATCGCAGTGACAACACTGCATATCTTAATGAGGAGAAGAGAAGTATAGTATCAAGCAGCGGAATTGTCACAAAACTCAATTGGGAAAATGCGGATGCATTTAATGGAAATGTTAATATCAAGTTAAAACTAAAGGGCAGTAATAGATTGGATTTTATTCCGGTAGGGAAAACGACTAACGTTAAACTCGAAGGTACATGGTCGGACCCCAGTTTTGATGGTGAATTTTTACCGGTTGCCCGCGAAATTTCTGAACAGGGTTTTTCAGCATCATGGAAAGTACTTCACTTTAATCGTCCTTTTTCACAGCAATGGACTGAAAGCAATCAGGAACTCAGTGGAGCAGATTTTGGTGTCAAGTTGCTCATCCCCGTAGATCAATATCAAAAAAGTATTCGTACTTCAAAATATGGTGTTTTAATAATCCTATTAACCTTCATCGCTTTATTTCTGATCGAGATTACCCAGAAAGTGCGCATTCACCCTTTTCAATATATCTTAATCGGAGCCGCGTTGATTATTTATTACACCTTGTTGCTCAGTTTTTCAGAGCACATCGGATACAATCTCGCCTATGTGGTTTCGTCTATCGCAACCGTTATCCTCATCAGCTTCTATTCCACTACCTTCCTTCCGCGCAATGGGCTGGTCTATCTTTTTTCTCTTTTGTTGACAATCTTCTATTTATTCATCTTTATCATTATCCTCCAGCAAGATTTTTCACTCTTGTTAGGCAGCATCGGACTGTTTGTTATCGTTGGGTTGTTGATGTACTTCTCCAGAAAGATATCCTGGTATCGGCATGCGGCTAATCAAGCGTAGTATTATTAAGCAAAAACCCTGCGGCTCAGCAGGGTTTTTGTTTTTACTCTTTTTCTAAAAAGGGATAGCGATAATCTGTTGGCGTCACAAATGTTTCTTTAATCGTTCGAAGCGAAACCCACCGAAGCAAATTCACTTTAGCACCTGCCTTATCATTCGTCCCGGATCCACGAGCGCCTCCAAAAGGTTGCTGCCCCACCACAGCGCCGGTAGGTTTGTCATTAATATAAAAATTACCGGCCGCATGCGTGAGCTTTTGCGTCGCCAGTTCAATTGCATAACGATCTTTCGCAAAAATCGATCCGGTGAGAGCATAGGGCGAAGTGCGATCAACCAGGTCCATCGTTTCCTCAAAATTATCCTCTTGATAAATATAAATGGTAACGACTGGTCCAAAAATTTCTTCACACATGGTTACAGAAGCCGGATCCTTTGAAACGATCACCGTTGGCTCGACAAAGTATCCTTTTGATTTGTCATATTTCCCACCGGCGATTATTTCATTTACCGGCTTCTTCTTCGCTTCATCAATGTAGCGGGTAATGGAGTTAAATGCTTTTTCGTCAATAACGGCATTAATGAAATTTCCAAAGTCCTCGGGACTTCCCATTTTGAAGCTCTTTAAATCTTCAATGAGATATTTTTTTACTTCGTCCCACAAGTTTGAAGGAATGTAACATCGCGAAGCCGCTGAGCATTTTTGCCCCTGAAACTCAAATGCGCCCCGTGAAATTGCAGTCGAAACTTCTTTAGCATTGGCGCTTCTATGGGCCAGGATAAAATCCTTGCCACCCGTTTCGCCGACAATTCTGGGATACGATTTATATTTGTGAATGTTCTGGCCAATAGTTTGCCAAATTTTTTGAAATACGCCGGTACTGCCGGTGAAATGAATTCCTGCAAAATCGCGATGATTGAAGATCAGTTCGCCAACGGTTGGCCCATCGGCGTATATTAAGTTGACAACGCCGTCTGGTAAGCCGGCTTGCTTTAGCACCTGCATGATTATATTGGCTGAAAGGATTTGAGTATGTGCCGGTTTCCAAACTACCGTATTACCCATCATGGCCATGCTAGTCGGAAGGTTTCCGGCAATAGCTGTAAAATTGAACGGTGTGAGTGCAAAGGTAAACCCCTCTAAAGACCGATACTCCATTCTGTTCCAAACACCGGGAGATGAGGCCGGCTGATCCCGATAGATCTCCGACATGAAATAGACATTAAACCGGAGAAAATCAATCAACTCGCAGGCACTATCGATTTCAGCCTGATAGCAGTTTTTTGACTGTCCTACCATTGTCGCTGCGTTTATCTTATATCTATAGGGTCCCGCAAGCAAATCAGCTGCTTTGAGAAAAATCGCTGCCCTGCTTTCCCAGCTTAAATTACTCCACAACGGTTTGGCTGCCAGTGCGGCATCGATAGCTTGTGTTACATGCTCGCGGTCACCCTCTGAATAATAGCCTACAATACGCTGGTGGTCGTAGGGCGGTGATAACTTTTGTTTCGTTTCCGTTCGTACTTCTTCGGCGCCAATATACATTGGAACATCAACCTCGTTACTGTAAATTTCGTCAATCGCTTTCTCTAGGGCGCGCCGTTCATTGCTACCAGGGGCATAGTTTAATACTACTTCATTTTTCGGAAAAGGAACGTTGAAAAATCCGTTAGCCATAGTTTTATGATGTAAATATTTTAGGTCGAATATTCATAGAAGTTCACGCAGTTCAGACAAAGAATGAATCTCATGTGCGAATATGCCATCGTTCGCAATCTTTTCGGGATTATAAAACACGGCATCAATATACGCGTTGCATGCTCCTCCAATGTCGGTAATTAAGTTGTCGCCAACCATGATCGCCTGATGATTTTTGATGCCATTGCAAGTGAGTGCGAAATTAAAAATTTCACAGGATGGTTTTCGGCAACCAGCCCGCTGGGATGTGATGACGTAGTCAAAATAAGGGAGTAAATTCGTCGACTGCATCTTCATATTTTGTATTTCATCAAACCCGTTTGTGATCACACTGAGTTTGTAATGAACGGACAAGTAATCCAATACTTCCTTCGCATAAGGCATCAGGTGCCCCTTTCGCGGACATTGTTCGAGGTAATTAAAAGAAAGGTCTTCGCAGAGTTTTTCCTCGCTGATTTTAAACGTCTGCAAAATTTGTTTGAACCGTTCTTTACGAATCACTTCACTCCCAACGATTCCTCTATCATACAAGTCCCAAAGCTTGGTATTTACGATTGAGAATTGTGCCGTAAATTCGTCACACGAAGAGACGCCCTTCGCCAACAGGTCGTAGTGATGATATAGATCGACTAATGTTTCTCGCGAATTTGTTTCATAATCCCAAAGTGTATGATCCAAGTCGAAAAAAATGCAACTGTATTTTTTTGGTTCATTGCCGTTGCGCATCATTTCACTTTTTGCCATTCCTGAATTTGAAGCTTATTTATTGCTAACTCTCTATTCGTAAATAAAGTTTGATAGATTTTTTGATCATGTAACAACTGCGCATCCTTTCGTAAAAATTGAAACACCTGTTGAATGATGTCCCCGACGCTGTCTTTTATTTGGTAGAAGACCCAATGATTATAACGTCTTGCGCTTAAAATCCCGGAATTCTTTAGATAAATCAAATGCCTTGACGTTTTCGCCTGCGTAAAGTCGAGTATTTTTTCGAGGTCGGCGATACACATCTCACCGTTCATCACAATAAGACCTAAAATACGCAGACGGGACTCATCCGCGCAGGCCTTGAAAATTTGTGCACCCAACGTAAGGTTAAAACTTTTGAGTCGCATGTTGCATCCTGAATAAAATGCCAAAGGTATATAAATTAGGCGCTTTTAGCGCTTCTACTTATATTTGAAGCTCCATGAAAAGCCAGACTACTATAGACAGAAATGTGCAGGGACTAGTATTTATTGCCAGTTTAATAATTTTAGTAGTTGGCGTCATAATGCCCGGAAATGCGCAACAAAAAAAGCGTGTAATACAGCTTTCTGGGGTGGTGCTGGAGGAAGATAGTCTTTCCGGTGGGCCGGTGCCCGGCGTTCATATTTACGTTCCCAAGGCTGGACGGGGAACGACCACCAACGGAATGGGTTTCTTTTCTATGCCGGTCCTTGAAGGCGACGAAATTACCATCAGCGCTGTCGGATACGATCGTCAAAGCGTTACTGTCGCACCGGATTGGCCAGAGTATCAAACGATTATTATTACCCTGACGCAAGACACGACCTTTCTGCCTGAAGTTGTTATTTTCCCATTTCCCACCGAGGAAGTGTTTAAACAGGCTGTACTGGCTATGAATATGCCACTCGATAATAATGGAATTGATAAACGAAACTTTAATGAGGAATTATTGGCGTTAATGATCAAGACAACTCCCATGGATGGCTATCAAAACCAACGATATTACCTCGATCAGTGGGCAAATTCAGCCACTGGTAAATTTCAGCCCGTTACCAATCCCTTCCTGAATGTTTTTAACTGGGCTAAATTTTTCAGCTCCTTAAAGGAGAATGACAAGAAGAAGAAAAAAAAATAGCCTGACCTTGAAAGAAAGCCGGATAGACATGTTGGTTTCTCGAACGTCAATTCAAATTAGGCTCTCTTGAACGTCAAGCCCAAAAACTTCGTCCTCATATCCTGATTGTCAATCGGGTAGTGCGCCTGGAAATAAATTTAATCGTGATGATTTGTTGCTGAGGAATACTTCCGTGAAAAACGAATGTTGAGGTTGAAATTTGGAACACTTGAATAGCAATAAAATTTTTGTGCGAAGGATTTGAATATTTTTTCAACAGCATTAAAACAATTAGATTCGCACAGTTTTTTCGGGGCGTAGCGCAGCCCGGTTAGCGCACCACGTTAGGGACGTGGGGGTCGGATGTTCGAATCATCTCGCCCCGACTGCGCCCGCCGAAGCTGATTTCCAGCGTAGGCGGGCTTCGTTTTTTCATACGAACTATCGTGAATTGATAGTTTGCAATGGCGGGCTTCGTCGGGCGAAGCCCGCCTAATGTTAAAATCCGTTAGGTATCATGTGGACTGTTTACCTTCGTCATTTTCTCTGAAAAGCAGGCAAATAACATTAGCCGTTAAAAGAAGCCCGGAAGTGACTTGTAGAAATTCGAAGCAGTTTTTACAAAAATCTTAGGTTATCAGTTTTCGATCGCCCATCCTTAAAGCGACAATCCATTTCGGCCAATAAGACTTTAATTCCAGCCTTTCAATGCTTTGATACAGTCATACTGGCCATAATTGGCCAGGCAAATAAGACAGAATTACCGTAGACTAAAATGGGCAAAAATTTGTCTACTATAATAAAAACTATATGGACGCATTCTCTCAAATGATTATTGACGCCGTTGAGAAAACAAAAAATGCGGTTGTTAAAATCAACGTTTTCAAAACAGTTAAAGGTAAGCTTCGACCGGTTGGGTCAGGGTCTGGTTTTATATTTTCATCTGACGGCCTAGTGTTTACGAACAGTCACGTTGTTCATGGAGCGGAAAAAATTATGGTCAGTTTGCTCAATGAAAACGAGATCGAAGGAATAATTCTAGGCGAGGATCCCGATACAGATTTAGCAATATTAAAAATTTACACTGAAGGTTACTCTGTTGCCAAATTAGGAGACGCTTCTCAACTGCAGATTGGGCAGTTTGTAATTGCTATTGGAAACCCGTATGGATATCAGCACACAGTAACAACGGGGGTGGTAAGCGCTTTGGGACGAACGTTGCAGACACAATCTGGTAAGCTGGTGGATAATGTAATTCAATCGGATGCTGCACTCAACCCCGGCAATTCCGGAGGCCCAATGATTACCACTGACGGTGCCGTTATAGGCGTAAATACAGCCATGATACAGGGTGCGCAGGGACTAAGTTTTTCTGTAGACATCAACACGGCAAAAGAGATTGCACAGCAGTTGATTCAAAATGGAAAAGTCTTTAAAGCTTATTTGGGTATCATGCTTCAGGAGATAACTATCAATCCTAAAATCAAACACCATTTTAATTTGTCAAACAAGAATGGATTGTTCGTCACACGCATTGAACCGGATTCTCCAGCGTCACGTTCCCAACTGCAGGAAGGAGATATCATCATTAACTTTAATGGGCACCAAGTCAACAGTACCCACGAACTTTTTAAAGAATTGTCAAGAAAGGAAATTTTAACGATTGTCGATATTTCAGTTATACGACGCACGGAGGTGCTGCACTTTACAGTCGCGCCCTTAGAGATGAAAAATCGCACCTAACGAAATTCGAATTAACTTTTTTCGCCACAAAGTCCCTAGGCCACAAAGACTACCTGCAGGCAATTTAGAATTCTTTGTAGTAGTGGTTCGTTCCAACATCACCACCTTGATTACCGATTACCGATCACCTCTTACCTCTTTGCTAATACCGTCTTCGCTTCTGTTCGGAATTTCTGGAAGGTTTGAACGGACCACCTGAAGATCTGCCTCGTCTGAACTCTCTTCCGGATGATTCTTTTCTAGCGCCAGAGTTTTTGCTGTCTGTAATTTCGACCCGAACCTGCCTACCTTTGTATTCGACACCCTTGAATTCATTGAGCAGAATTTCTGCTTTCTCCTTTTCAACTTCGAAAAACGAATAAGCCCCTTTCAACTCCATTTTGCCAATGGATTCGCGGCTTACGCCACTTACGTCAACAACAAAGTCCAACATCTTTCCAGTATCAAGTCCATCCATCTTTCCCAGGTTAATGAAGAAACGACTGCCGGTTACATAACGGTCGCCATCGCCACCGCTTGATTTCCTGTCATCCTGATTGAGATCCGGCGCATTCCGATAATAGTCCAAAAACCGATTGAACTCGATAGAGGCGAAGCGTTTGATCAATTCCTGTTTAGTCAGATCATTGAGTTCTTCATAAACGGCAGGCAAAAACGCAGATATCTCGTCCTCATTTACTTTAACCTCCCGTACTTTATGCATAAGCGCCAATAGCTGCTTCTGACAAACCTGCGGTCCGGTGGGTACCATCATCCGCTTGAAAGGAGATTTTAATGTTTTTTCAAGTTGCTTGACCCTTCCCAGGTCTTTCCTCGAAATCATCGCAAGCGATACACCTTTTTTTCCAGCCCGTGCCGTACGGCCACTTCGGTGAGTATAAAACTCCATTTCATCGGGCATGTTCATGTGGATAACGTGAGAGATATCCTCGACGTCAATACCGCGCGCTGCCACATCCGTCGCCACTAAAATCTGTAGAGACCTGTTTCTAAATTTCAACATAACCCGGTCGCGCTGTTGTTGCGTCAGGTCTCCATGTAAGGCATCAGCATTATAGCCGTCCTTCATCAACATTTCGGCTATACGCTGTGTGTCAATTCTTGTACGACAAAATATCAGTCCGAAAATTTCAGGATTGTCATCTAATATTCTTTTCAATGCGAGGTACTTATCCTTTTCCTGTACCATCACATAGAAGTGTTCAATGTTAACATTGCCCATGTTTTGTTCACCAACCGTCAATTCATGAGGGTCGCTCATGTAATTTTTCATGATGGCTTTCACTTCACGAGGCATGGTAGCGGAGAATAACCACGTGTTTTTTTCATCCGGGGTAAATGAAAGTATCTTGTCAAGATCCTCCTTGAATCCCATGTTTAACATTTCATCAGCTTCATCCAACACCACGTATTGGATGGTACTTAAATTAATGGCCTTTCGCTCAATCAGATCGATTAACCGCCCCGGGGTAGCGACTATAATTTGTGCGCCGCGTTTGACCTTCCGTATTTGTTCACTAATGCTTGATCCGCCGTATACTGCTACGATGTTGAAAGGCTTAAATTTTTCGGTGAAATTTTCCAGGTCACTGGTGATCTGGAGTCCCAGTTCCCGTGTAGGCGCTAACACCAAAGCCTGTGTATGTCGGCTGTCGGCGTCAATTAATTCCAACAGCGGAAGGCCGAATGCGGCCGTTTTTCCCGTTCCGGTCTGAGCTAAGCCGACAAAATCACGGTTACCCTTCAGCAAAACAGGAATTGCCTTTTCTTGTATAGGGGTGGGTATTTCAAAGCCGATTTGCAGAACCGACTCCACTAATCCCTTGGACAAACCCAAGGATTCAAAAGATTTCATTAAAATTTATTAAGTAAGCGGCAAAGGTAATGGAATTAAGTTGATTAGTATTGGAAGATTGGAAGATTGAAAAATTAAGGGATTCACGTTTGAAAGATCACAAATTGGAAGATTAGCGGGAAGAATGGGTAGCCCAATCTTCTAATTTTTAGTCTTCCAATTTTTCAATTTTGTAATTTTTCAATATTTGAATTTTCGAATCTTCCAATCTAAACTATCTTTGCGCTCCTTGTTGGGGCATTAGCTCAGCTGGCTAGAGCGTCACGCTGGCAGTGTGAAGGTCATCGGTTCGACTCCGATATGCTCCACGGTCAAAGCCGGATTTCTTCCGGCTTTTGCTTTTCTCTCAAAACCGAATGATAAAAGTGGTTCCCTGATCCAGATCACTTTCGGCTGTAATACTTCCTCCCAATGCTTCGACCTGGGTTTTAACGAGGAAGAGGCCGACGCCTTTGGCATCCTTATGTTCGTGGAAAGTCTTGTGAAGACCAAACAGCTTGCTTCCATGTTTTGCTAAATCGATACCCAATCCGTTATCTTGAACCCTTAACTCTACCCCCGTGTCAACGGTAGTGGTAGTCACTTTGATCTCCGGTTTTCTTTTTGGCGAAGAGTACTTCAGCGCATTACTCAACAAGTTTTGAAATATACTTTCAAGGTAAGCCTTCGAATAATAAATTTTCGGTGCATCGTTAAAGTCGAAAGATATTGAGGCACTCCTTTGTATCAGTTCCCCCTCTAGTGACTGAACTACTTTATCGAAGATCTCTTTAAAGCGAATTTCAATTCTGGGAATATCGGTATCCGTTTTGACCTTCAGGGTTTCCATCAGCTCATTCATGGTTTCACCCAGATTATTAGAAACCGTGTTGATCTTTTCGAAGATCTGTTGATAGTCCAGGAGAGTACTACTAGGATCCAGTAGGCCAATGAGCGCTTTTATATTTCCCACAGGGGAGCGCAAATTGTGTGAAATAATGTGGGCGAACTCATCCAGCTGGCGG
>DASQTN010000818.1:0-4025 GCA_035641895.1 Chryseolinea sp.
AATGATCTCCTGCTTCATAAGAGCATGTCCCATATTTCGGGAGAACTGTGTAAGACTGTTGATAACGCCTTCCAATTTTATAACACTCTTTTGCATGTGTTCAAGGTGACCGGAGAGTTCTTCGTTCTTGTTCTCCAAGCGGGTAAGTTGAATCAATCCTAAAATTGATTTTAACGGTGCACTTAGATCATGCGAAGCACTATAGACAAAACGATCAAGTTCCTGGTTTGCTTTTACAAGTTTGAGTGTTCGCTCGTGAACTCTTTCGTCGAGCTGATTATTAATGGTAAGCAATTCTTCATGAGCGGACTTTAATTGATTATTAACATTTTCAACTTTACTTTTCTGCTCAACCAAACCTTGAAGCGCGGATGTCAGCTCCTCGTTGGTGGTTCCTATTTCATCCTGCTTTTGCTGGAGTTCCTGCACAAGGCCACGAAGCTGTGAGGTCCTATCATTCACACGAGCTTCAAGCTGAACATTCTCTTCCCTTAACCGTCTCTCCCTGGTATAAATCATTAAATAAACGGCGGTGACAAATGAAATGACAAACAGCGCCCTGAACCACCATGTTTTCCAAAATGGAGGAGTGATGATAATTTTCAAAACTCGTCCGTCCACCGGCCAAATTCCATCGCTGTTTGAAGCCTTCGCGTGAAACAAGTATTGACCTGGGTCAAGACTTGTGTAGGTGGCGGTATTCTGATTGCCGACAAAATTCCAGTTCGCCTCCAACCCCTCTAACTTATACGCGTACTGAACTTTTCCAGGCATCAAATAATTCAATGCTGCAAATTCAAGGGTAAATACTGAATAATCGTATGGCAGCGTAATCTCATCGAGTTGCATGATGTTCTTTGGCAGAAGAGAATTTTCGTCGCCTACTGAAACGGGTTTATTAAATACCCGGAGACCAGTTACAAAAACGGGAGGAATATAACTGTTTTGCTTAATGCTATCCGGAATGAACGTATTAAAACCATTGGTGCCCCCAAAAAGCAACTCGCCGCTATGTGTTTTGTACGCACCATAGCGGGAAAATTCGCCATCCTGTAAACCGTCACTCTTGTCGTAGTTGATAAAACTTTCATCCGCCGGGTCGTATTTCGATATGCCCTTCGTGGTACCGATCCAAAGAAAGCCTCGGTTGTCCTCAATAATTGACTTGACTTGATCAGTAGCCAGACCGTGACTCATATCGAACGTCTTTGCCATTTTTTTGGTCATCATAAACCTTGTCAATCCACCTGAGGTCGCAATCCAGATATTTTTCTTACTATCCTGAAAGATGTGATTAATGAGCTTTGACCTCAGTATAAGTGAGTCGTAGCTGTTCAAACCAAACCGGCGAAACAATCCCTTACTTATATCTTCTTTTTTCATTAAGTTGACACCACTGTCTTGCGTTCCAACCCAGATGTTCCCTTCTCCATCAACCAAAATACACGGCGTAATATTACTACTGATGCTCATCGGATTTGATGGATCATTAAGGTAAGTAGTAACATTTTCAGTCTGCACATCAATCTTGCTGATGCCACCGCCATAAGTCGAAGCCCAAACGTTGCCTTCAGAATCTTCGACCAGGTAAAACACACTTCTCAGGTTTGGATTATCTGGATCGACTTGGCGAAAAGTTTTCGTCTTCCTATCCAAAACGTTAACTCCCCCCTGCCATGTGCCTACCCACAGGTTTCCATTAACTTCGCAAATTGTTAAAACCGCGTTCGACCTGATACTTTTCTGGTTTCCCTCGTCATGTTCATAAGCGATGTAATTGCGTGTAGTGCGATCAAAGAAATTTAGTCCTCCACCGTCGGTCGCTATCCAAAGATTTCCGTCTTCATCTTCATAAAAGGCACGCACGATGTCATTGCTGAGACTGGATCCGCTGATAGAAGATTTATAATAGTGATCAAACTTTGTTATGTTCTTGTCGATAACATCAATTCCGTCCAGAGAACTTCCCAACCAGATTCGACCTTGACGATCCTCATAAATACACCAATAAGAGTTACTGGAAATGCTGAAAGGGTTTAGTGGATCGGGCATGTAACAAAAGAAGACGTCGTTCTTTTCATCGTATAAGTTCAGTCCTCCATTTTCGTTGCATGACCAAACGTTGTTTTGGCGATCCACAAACAGCATGCGTGGATCGTCATTGCCAAGAGAGTTGGGATTTTTTGGATTGTGTTTGTAATGAACAAACTTTACGGATGCTCCATTATTAACAACTCTGTCAACGCCCCAAAAATTTGTCGCTATCCAAACATTTTCTTTCTGATCAATAACGATTGAAGCAATATAATTGCCAGCAACACTTTCGTTATTGTTAGGATCGTGTCTGAAGTGTGTTACCTCCCTTGTCTTTGTATTTAATTTTTTAACACCATCGTTCAGCGTCCCGATCCAAAGAATATTATCCTTGGCGGGACAAATGGCGGTAAGGTTTGTTGTCTCAAGGGGATTGCCGGTAGCACTTGAAAAAAAAGGAATGAAGGTTTGTGTCTTTTCATCAAAATATGAAAGCCCCGATCGTTGACCAGACACCCATAATGTTCCATTGCTATCTTCCACAATTTCTTTTATCCTGTTTGTATTCACATCCAGGGGATTTGCAAGATCGTTAGGTGTTTCAAACCGGGTAAAATTATCCTTCTCGCGATTATAGCGTGCAACGCCGTCGTGGGTACCTACCCAGAGGTTTCCATGTCTGTCTTCAAATAATTCCTCAACTCTGCTATCGGGAATGCTCGTAGTGTCTTTTGAAGTGACGAAAAGATCGAAGTCATCACCTTTAAATCTATGAAGGCCGCCAAGGGTACCAACCCAAAAGAAGCCATACTTGTCTTGAAAAATTGTAAAGACTTGATTGTTGCTCAGCTCGCGATTAATATGTAAAAATTTGAATTCAGGTTTTTGAATTTTGGTGCCTTGACCTAGAACGGCCGTTGTAATTAAAACAAAACAGCAAACAATTTTAAATGAAGCGCTCGTCGTTGCGTCAATAAATTTTGATAAACTGTTTACGCTTTTAAGCGCTTTCAATAACCACAATACTTTCATTCGACAAAAAAATGGACTCTCAGATAATTACAACGCGTTTTCCTCGACCGAACGCTTCTTTAAACCTTGAACAAAGTATGGTACGGTCAAATACATGATTTTCAAATAATTGCATTATAGCGAAAAACCCGCTTCATTGAGGGACGATGTCAGAAAAAAGGACAAATACTAAAAAAGTGTCACGGCTGTTCTATTAAATTATAGACCTTAGCACGAATGAAGGTTTTAGTCACAGGTGCAAACGGATTGTTGGGCGCAAATCTGATCCGTGAGCTAATAAATTACGGCGTTGCCGTGAAAGCCTTCGTACGTCCTGACGCGAACCTAAAATCGCTACATGGCGTTCCCTGCCAGGTCCATCACGGAAGTATTTTATCATACGATGATATTCACCTTGCACTGGAAGATTGTGACGCCGTTATTCATGCAGCTTCAACCACAAGCGTACGCCCGGTCGAATTTGAGTTCTATGAGAAGACAAATGTAGACTCAACAAAAAATATCGTTCAGGCCGTGATGCGACACGGATCGAAACGCCTTGTTTATGTGAGTACGGCGAATGCGTTCGGACCAGGCCCGATGGCAAATCCTGGCACGGAGCGTTCTGCTTTTACATTGGGCAAGTTCAACTCTGGTTATATTAACAGCAAGCATATGGCTCAGCAGTATGTGCTGCAACATACAAAGACGCACAACCTGAATGCCGTGGTCGTGAATCCAACTTTTTTAATAGGGCCCTATGACACAAAGCCAAGTTCTGGAAAGATCATCTTATTTGGCTTGAAGCATGGTAAGTACTGGTGCCCGCCCGGGGGGAAAAATTTTGTTCACGTACGAGATGTAGCACGAGGAATTTACAGCGCACTAAAGGAGGGACGAAGAGGTGAATGCTACTTGCTTGGCGGTGAAAATCTTTCTTATCAGGATTTCTTTTATTTACTAAATCTCACTAGTGGCCG
>DASQTN010000819.1:0-5026 GCA_035641895.1 Chryseolinea sp.
TGTCTTAGGTTTGTCACCTTCATCAAGAGAATCCATGTCAACGTCTGCTAATATACGTCCTGAATGTTCATCAATCACAATCTTCTTTTTCTCTCTGATTTCGGCAATCTTTTGAGGAGGGATAACAATGTTGCAACCTTCGGCAGCGCCGCGGACAACACGCACAACAGCGAGTCCGTTTGTCAGACTTTTGCGTAATCTTTCGTAATACTTGAGGAGCTTGTCTTCGATTTTTTTGGTAGCCTTTTCACGTTCTGCTAACAGTCTTTTTTCTTCTTCGTGGCTTTCGGCAAGGATACCATCGCGTTCTTTCTTCTTTGTATCGAGGTGATCGCCTCTTTCCTTGATTTGTGAAGCGATCTTTTCGATCTCTTCTTTCTTCTCCGTAATGTTCTCTTTACCCTCCTTTATCTTTTTTTCGCAGATCTGAATTTCAAGTTCCTGGAGTTCTATTTCTTTTGTGATGGCGTCGAATTCTCGGTTGTTTCTAACGTTTTTTTGTTGCTCAGTGTATTTTTTGATCAGTTTTTCAGCCTCTTTAATCCCCTCTTTGTGTTTTTTGATTGCTTCTTCAATTTCCTTTTGATCTGTCTCGAATCGTGATTCTCGTGTTTTGTACCCCTCAATTTCATCCTCCAGATCCTGAACCTCGTCGGGGAGGTCGCCTCTCAGCTTTTTTAGTTCGTCTAACTTGGTGTCGATGAACTGTAGTTTAACAAGTGCCTCGAGTTTCTGTGCAACTGATTGATTTTCCATTCGTTATATATAGCTTATTGGATTTGTCGCGGTTTTTGAAAAATTGATCGCAAAAGTATGAAATTTTTTCATTAAAACATCCACTAAAAGTTCTTTGGTAAAAACCTCGCTTTCATAGTGCCCGATATCGGCAATGGTAATCTTTCCGTCAGCATCAAAGAATTCGTGATATTTAAAATCTGCCGTTATAAAGAAATCGGCTCCCGATTGAATTGCCTTTGGAAGTAAGAAGCTTCCAGAACCCCCGCAAACAGCGATTTTCCGAACTTTTTTGGAAGGAAGCATCGTATACCGAACGATGTTTAGATTCATCTTATCTTTTAAACTTCTAAGGAATTCCAAAGGTTCCATTGGGTCTTCCAATTCACCAATCATACCTGACCCAATTTCCTGGTTATCATTTAGTAATGGAAGGATGTAATAGGCGACTTCTTCATATGGATGGGCTTTTCTGAGCGCCTCAAGAATCGTCTTTTTTAAATAACTAGGGAAGACAACTTCCACCCTGGTCTCATCGACATATGTTTGTTTATGTTGCTCGCCGATATGTGGGTTTGTGCCCTCCATTGGCATAAATGTGCCGACACCCTGAACCTGAAAACTACAGTTCCGGTAATTTCCAATCTGGCCGGCGCCGGCGGCATGCAATGCTGCGGTGACCTCGGAAGTATTTTCACGCGGGATAAAGGTCAAAAGCTTGCTTAAAGTGTCGGTTTTGGGAACCAACACCTGCGTTTTTATCAATCCTATTTTCTCACAAATTTTTTTGTTTACACCGGTGTGAACGTTGTCGAGATTTGTGTGGATAGCATAAATGGCAACGTCATTCTTAATTGCCTTGATAATGGTGCGCTCCACGTAATTAGCGCCTGTCAATTTTTTCAATCCCTTAAAGAGTATCGGGTGATGCGCGACGATACAATTACAACCGAGCCGGATAGCTTCATCCACAACGCTTTCTGTACAGTCGAGGGTCACTAGAATTCCCGTTACGGCGGCGGTCGAGTCCCCGGTCAGCAGCCCGGCATTATCGTACGACTCCTGATAAGAAAGCGGCGCCCAATCCTCAAGGTAACGGGTCACATCCTTTATTTTTATAATTTCGCTCATGAATCCATTTCCTTTCAACTGACAATTTAAAAGTTGAAAGTTAAGGTTTAAAGATTTAGGATGATTTTACTGAGGATTTTACTATTTCCATTTTCGTGGCTTTATTATTTGATCACTCAGATACGAAACTACATGTACGACCGTGGTTTAAAGCCATCTGTAAAATTTGATCTGCCTGTTATTTGCGTGGGAAACCTCTCGGTGGGCGGTACCGGCAAGACACCGATGATCGAGCATTTGATCCGCCTCCTTCAAAACAAATATAAACTGGCAACGCTTAGCCGTGGATACGGACGAGGCACCAAAGGAATTCGCATTGCAGGGCCGTCCGAAAACGCTTCGACCATTGGTGATGAGCCGTTTCAGTTTTATACTAAATTTGGACAACGCATTACCGTTGCTGTAGGGGAGGAGCGAGCGTTGGCGATTCCGACTATTTTGCAAGAACGCTCTGATACACAGATTATTCTATTGGATGACGGCTTTCAACATCGACGGGTCTCACCGGGTTTTAGCATTCTTTTAACTGATTATCATCGACCTTTTTATAATGACTTTCTGCTTCCGAGCGGTAGGCTGCGCGAAAGCCGCTGGAGCGCGGCGCGTGCCGACGTAATTGTCGTTACAAAATGTCCCGCTCAGATATCTGAAGACAAAGTAATTGAAATGGAAAGCTCCATCCGGCATTATTCGCACAAGCCTGTTTTTTTTACGAAGATCCGTTACGGGAATCCTACACCTTTCATTAATACGTCAGTGTCATTTACAAAGCAGATAGTTCTGATTACGGGCATCGGAAATGCTAAACCGCTGGAAACGTATGCAAAGGAAAATTATACTTTAGTCAAACACTTGGCTTTCAACGATCACCACACGTACACCGAAGCCGATATCAAAACACTGATCGACCTCAAAAACAATCATCAACAGGTCGCGTTTTTGACAACTGAAAAAGATAAAGTGAAACTCGATGTGCCCCAGTTTCACAAATTACTTGGCGAATTCCCGTTATTTTATCTCCCAATAGAGATAGACTTCATAAAAGCTGGAAAGGATTTTGATGAGATCGTGCTAAATTTTATTCAGCGTGCGCAATAGCAAAAACAATCTATCCTTTCCTTTGAAGATAATTAACCGATTATTTTTGGGTGTGCATTTTTTACGATTTATACTCCTGTTTTCTTCCATAGGTATTTTTTATGGTGCTGATGCCCAGGACCAACCGGGACGGAGAGGATCGCGCATTATCGATGATACCACCAAACAGATCTACGGTCCGAATACCTCAAAGTACTACTATGAGAACGATGTATTCATGAACCGCATAACCTATCATCCTATAGATACTGGTATTCGTAATTTCCACCTATATAATTATGTTCAGTGGCACAACAATATATATCAGGATCTTGGGAACATCGGAACCTCGATCATGCCCATATTTTATCAAGTACCGAATGTCATTGGTGTCACTTCGGGATTCAACTCTTACAACCTTTATTGGGATGATGAACAAATCCGATTCTTTGATACTAAATCGCCTTACTCAAACATCCGGGCAACACTTGGAGGAAAGGGGAGGTCGGCAACACGGATCAGCTTCAGCCGTAACATCACACCACAATGGAATTTTGGATTTACTTATCGTCCGTTGTTGATTGACAAGCAGATACAACGAGAAGGGAAAGGTGATCGCCACGTAAGAGGAACGTATTACGACATTTACACCGCCTATCAGACCCCTGACAGCAGCTACCGTGCAATGTTAAACTTTCGAAGAAATCATCATGAGGTAGAGGAATATGGAGGGATCAATGATGATGCCGACGACTTCGAATACAAGGACTATTTTTTTGTGAACGCGCAACCCAACCTGCTGGAAGCTACCAGTCGCGAAATACGAATGAACGTACATTTGTTTCATCAATATGAAATTGGCCGTGCCCTGCAGCTTTATCATATTTTCGACAGGTATCGACAGGGAAATCAGTTTTTGGACCAGGTATCAGAAGGCCCGGCAACGAATGACTACTACGACTATTTCGAACCCGGGTTAGATACGGTGAATTCTCATGACATGGTCAAATTTAAATACGTGCGAAATGAGGTGGGTATTAAAGGCAATTTGCTGAAGCTTTTTTACAATGGATATTATGCTATTCGCGATTATACTTTCACCAATAATCACCTCGACACATTAGGAACGGAAGAATCGGGCGTGGAAAGTTACATTGGAGGAAGGATGTCCCTTCACCTCGATTCCATTGGAGAAGTTACTGGCTGGGCCGAAGTTCAGCAAAATGGTAATTTCCGAATCGATGGACAAATCAAAAGCAAATGGTTTGATGCCTCTGTGAAACAGGTCCAGTATTCGCCGGCCTTATTACAGCAGCGGTACCGTGGCAGTCACGACGACTGGACCAATAACTTTAGCAATGTAAATGCCACGCAAGTAAAAGGGTTCCTCCATTACAACTCCAAATTGTTGAGGGTCTCACCAGGCCTTACCTTCACCAGGCTTGGTAATTACATTTTTTTTAAGGATTCTGTGACTAGGGACCAACGTGTATTGCCCATACAATCGTCCGGTCAGCAAGTGATCTTTTCTCCGGAGTTCAAATTCTCGTTTACCTTTTTGCGGCATGTAAACTTGTCAAGCCAGATCATCTACACAAAGCTGCTCGATAATCCCGACGATGCTATACAAGTACCAGACCTTTTTATCAATGCTCAGTTATCGTATGCCAATATCTTCTTCAACGGAAATTTCGATATCCATGCAGGAGTGGATGTTCACTACCAAAGTGCCTATTACCCGTTGGAATATGATGTGCCAATTCAACAATTTTATGTTCAGGAGCAAATAACAACTAAATCATTCCGTGTTCCTGCGTTTCCTATTGTAGATGTTTTTTTCAATGCGAAAATCAAACGGGGTAGAATTTTTGTTAAATACCATAATCTCATCCAGGCTTTCACGCAACAAGGGTACATGCCCACGCCGACATATCCAGGCCAGAGGAATATTATAGACTTTGGATTCGATTGGTCGTTTTATGATTAACTTGGCGTAGGCGCCATTTTAGATTTACGATTGTAGATTTACGATTGGCGCCTTTAACTTAATTCCTGCAAACTTCCAAGGGCGCTTTAAATATTG
>DASQTN010000820.1:0-7844 GCA_035641895.1 Chryseolinea sp.
TTTTACGACGCTGCGATCTTCAAGACCGCCTCAACAAATCTGTCCAAGTCTTTAGTAGTTGTATACACATGAGGTGTTACGCGTACGCCGCTGATGTTTTCCCATTTAATAGGAGAGGTATGAATCTGATATTCTGAAAACAACCTGGAGGCTACTACTGCAGGATCAAGTCCATCCACAGAGAAATTCCCTAACGCACAAGAATAAGCTGGCTTTAGCGAAACATTCAGCTTAATACGTGGATGCTTCATCACCTTTTCACACCAGTAATTCTTTAAATAATGTAGCCGCGCTTCCTTACGCTTACTACCAATCGCATAATGAAAATCTACAGCTTGCCCGATAGCCTGCTCGGGAGCAAAAGACCTTGTGCCTAGTAACTCAAATTTTCTGATATCTGCTGACTGAGGTTTGTCATTCGGAAAAAGCGGCCAAAGCGACGCAATGTTTTCTTTTTTTACATACAACATTCCAGTTCCGAATGGCGCGCATAACCATTTATGCAGACTTGTGCCAAAATAATCTGGGTTAAATTCTGAAATTTTGAAATCCAGGTGCGCAAAAGTATGGGATCCATCGACGATGGATATAATATTCCGCTTCCTGGCTTCTTCGCATAATTTTTTTACAGGCATGATCTGGCCAGTCCAATTGATCATATGCGTTATATGCCAGATCTTAGTTTTGACGGTAGTGGCTTCGACAAATGATTTCACCACTTCGTCTTCATTTTCTAACGGCAGATTAAAACTCAACCATTTGATGACAATTCCGTCGCGCATTTCTTTTTGTTTCCACGCATGGATCATGTTTGGATAGTCTTGCTTTGTCATCACTATCTCATCGCCCTTCGCCAACGTTAGTCCCCACGTTACAGTAGCAAGCCCTTCAGTTGTATTTCGATTGATTGCAATTTCATCCGCGGATGTTCCCGCAAGCTCTGCTAATTTCCGTCTCACCGGTTCACGGCCTTTGTCGAGGATCTGCCACATGTAGTATGTGGGTGCCTCATTGCTGAGGTGGTAATAACGATCAACAGCATCTTGAACGACTTTTGGCTGGGGGCTCACCCCGCCATTATTTAAGTTTAGGATACTTGCTGAAACGGTGTAAGCTTGTGCGAGTCTTGCCCAGAGCTCTTCATCGTTAGCATGATCAAGAGGAGACACGTTATTAAGTTGAAACAAAGCATCCGCTACATCTTCTGACAACGCATTGGAAGCATATGAGGATAACGATAAGGGAGCGGCAATACCAAGCGACTTTTTTACGAATGATCTGCGCGAAGTCATATAGATCTTGTTGACGGAAGGAAATTACGAATTTCAATCGAAAGTACCTTCGTAAACCTGAGAGACTAGATATGAGGGAAGGGGTCTTCTAAACTTTTTTAACACGAATTGCCGCCAATCCTTTAACCCCTTTTTGAGTCTCGAAAGTCACGGCATCGTTTTCTTTTATCGGTGAAGTTAAGTCGTTGTTGTGGACGAAAATGCTTTCACCGCTGTCATCGTCTTTTATAAAACCATAACCTTTGGCAACATTAAAAAAAGTGACATGGCCTTTTCGAACAGTGGGCTGTTGATTTTCCCGTTGTTTAGGCACGCCAATCACAATATCGTCTGTCGCAATAGCCTTCTTTTTGGTAGGATCGGGCGGAGTAGAAGTAATGTTACCGTATTCGTCAACGTACGCTATCATATCGTCCAACGATTTACCCTCCTTTGAATTCGCTTTACGCTCTTCCCTTCGTTGTTCCTTCTGTTTTCTTTTCTGAATTTTTTTATTTTCAATCTCTTTCTTTCCGATTGAAGTTTGTGATTTTGCCATGCTTAAATAATTATGCTTGAACCTCGGGGGTAGTGTTTTCTTGCTTTATCTTGGTTACGTGAAGTACAAAGTGTTTGTCCATCGTTATTTCAAAGGGCGATTCGCCCATCAACTCCGATCCGCTTTTTGAAAGCTGCAGCACTTCCAATAAATCTTGTGCTATTCCCGAACCTCGGATATCGTTAACCACTTTGCCTTTCGAAACCATTAAAACAAACGTGTATCCCCCTTTTTGGCGGGCGTTCAATGCACGAAATTCATGAGCAGATAATGAGTAGGTTTGAGGCGCCTCTGCAGAATCACGCATCATTTTGAGGATCGCGGGGCGGTATTTATTCCAGATGGGAGAATATACTTTCATAAGTGACAGCACGCTCCCAAACGGCATTTTTGTTAGGTGGGTTCAAGGAGTGTTCCAAAGGTACAACTTTAATTTAATACGTTAAATTTTTAAAACAGTAAACTCTTCGTCCTTGTCGTTGGATTTTTGCGACAACAATCGATACATTTTTCCGCGAATTTGGCGCATCGTCTGCAAGGTGAAAATAAATACACCATACATCTGGCACTAATTACCATTAAAAATCGTTTTATTCGCGACTAAAGTATGTCTGATTTGAGGAAAAGCACAACGTGGTGACTGAGCGGGAACGCAGGCAATTAAGAGTGCACCTTCTCCTTCAAAGATGCCCTTATTCGAGTAAATGACTGAGTGTAAGCTCGAACAAATTAATTTAATCCCCGTCAATCCGTGCTAAAATACGCCTTCGATACCAACAAGACCCATTTTTTTAAAGATCTTAAAGGAAGGGTCGATGAGTATTTCAGAGATAAGAAATTGCATCCTGCAGGTAATGGACGGCTTTATTTAAAGAGTGCCTTATTGATATTGCTGGCATCCTCGATTTATGTAACTATCGTTTTTTTTACACCGGTTGCAGCCATTTCGCTATTGTTATGCTTTATCCTGGGATTAAATCTGGCGGTCATCGGCTTCAATATAATGCATGAAGGAGGCCATCAAACCTTCTCAAAACATTCGTGGCTTAACATAACCTCTGCCTATTTTTTGAACGTGCTGGGAGGCAACACTTATTATTGGAAGATAAAACATAATGTCAATCATCACACCTATACAAATATAGAAGGGATGGATTCTGACATTGATGTAAAACCATTCATGCGATTGCATGAAGGCCAGCCAATCAAGTCATACCACCGCTTTCAACACATTTATGGATTTCTGCTTTACGGTATCTCTTACCTGGCTTGGGTATTTTACGAAGACTTTCAAAAATATTGCAGTGGTAAAGTGTCAGGTATTAATGAGCGAAAACGACTTTCTTTCAGGGAACACTTTATTTTCTGGATCACCAAGTTTTTGTTTATTGTCGTTTACATGGTAATTCCTATTGTTATGGTAGGATGGTTGCAATGGCTCGTTGGATTTTTGGTGATCACCTTTACCTGTGGTCTTTTTATCAGCATCGTATTTCAGCTCGCACATGTGATCGAAGGGACCCAATTTCACTTACCTAGCCAGGGGGACAAAAGTCAGGAGTGGGCTATGCATCAGATCGGGTCGACTGCTAATTTTGCCACATCCAGCAAACTATTGCATTGGTTATTGGGCGGATTAAATTTTCAAATTGAGCATCACCTGTTTCCTCGGGTAAGTCATATTCATTATCCTGCGATAAGTCTTTTGGTCAAGGAAGCATGTCGAGAGTCCGGAATTGTTTATCACGAATACACCTCGATGTTCAAAGCCGTAACCTCACATCTTTTGCATCTTCGTAAGCTTGGGAATGGTTAAGAGTCTAATCAAGACTTAACACGTCAGCGCCGATTGATTCATCTTTCTTTCGCTGGAATTTCTTGTCGTGGACCGTTATTAATATTTCGGCCGAGCCGGTTCCAACTTTGCCCTTTAAAATATGACCACCGAATGCCTGGAAAGTTTTATCCGCTACAACGCCATGTGCATGAATAGATGTCGAGTCATTTTTCCAGGCTATCGTGCCATGCATACTCACCAATTCTACACTTTTAAAATCTTTTGGCTCGTATTTCTTGGTTTGAAAATTAAAGAAACCAAAAGTTATGTCCACGAAACCCATCCCCGTAAAATTGGCCGATGGGATTTTTTCCGTTCGAGCAAAATTCTGTAGCTGCTCAAACAGATCGTCATTCTGCCTTAAGACCATAAGATACCCTGCGGCAACTTTGGAATATCGTTTCACGGTTATTGAAGCATTGGACTGACCAATAGAACTCGACAATACGAACAGGCAGGAGAAGATTATAAGCAGTAAACGAACCATTTCAATTCACAATCAATTAACTCTTCCTAACACAGGACATAATATATTCAGCCGTTGTACGTACTGTTGTGAATCTAATGAAACTAACTTTTCGTAATAACCCTTTCTGAGAAAAGGGAAAAAGATGAAGGATGTTGAACGCACACAATTCACTTTATTTTCATACCGGGTTACGCATGTCTCATGCGTAGAATGATAAAGTATGCTTAAGATTATTCGCTGATCAATCATATCTTAATTTTATAAGTTATAGTTCCTCAGCTGGTGAAAGCTCTTCTCCCTGCGTCGGTTTCCTCTTAGTAGCAGGGGATTCTTTTTTACCCTTATCCTTTCCAACTTGTTCGGCATCTTCTTTTGGCGACTCAGAAGGATTCATCACCTGTGGAGGTGTTGGTGTCTCAACATTATGGTTATGATTGGTTTTTTTTGTGGGTTTATTTGCATTATTGTTTTTCATGACTCTTACTTTTTAGATAATAATGATGATTGCAAACTTTGATGATATCACCATACTTTATGCTAAAAACATGCCTCGAACGCATATAGCCCCATTTAACCTTATTCATGGTTGCTGGTAAAAGCCGAGAAAAATTTTCTACAAATTGTTGCTTAGCTGCTTATTTGATTCTCGCTTGGCGTAAAAGAACATCACTGGATACTTTAGAGAAAAAGCCACTTTATAGCGGGTTTTTATTGGATCTTCAGGTATAGAGCGGTCTTAGTTTTATAGCGGAAATGACTTAATATTAGGCTTTTGCATGAACCATGACTTCAAAGAGAGACACTAAAATAGGTTCACTGATATTTATCATTCCCAGGTTATTAGTGACAAAAAGGAGAATGTTATTGCAAAAATTCCCTAATCGTCTGGCTCTAAATTTAAATTCAATTCCAAAACGCTAACGAGCATCCCTGTTAACATTGATCGATCATTGATTTAGCGTAAAACGTTTTATATTTATATAGACCTACACATTGTTTATGCTGCAAAGTGATTTCAATTTAGTTCGCATTAACATTTCAAGTTTGGCAAGTAACAATTTCTTCCTTCCCTTGGCGCTGATCATTTTTCTTTCCGGTTGCACAAAAAAACAGGAGTTAACTAACAGCACGGATTATAAAGAATACATTGACACTACCGTATCGGTTTACGGACCTTACGCAGCTGTTAAACTTCCAATCACTAAGGGTGTAAAAATTGCCAATCCGCTTCACGTGTCGGTCGGCCCGCAAGGCATTCTGTATGCATCCAATCAAACTGGTGAAGTTTATTCTTTACAGGATACAGACAACGACGGACTCGAAGATATGGCGTTGCTTTATTGTAACGTAAAAGATTTTGGATTACGATCGCCCGCGGGATTTGAGCACAGAGGCGATACAATATTTATTGGAACGGCTCAACAGATCCGCGCTTTTCTCGATGCAAACAGGGATGGAAAAGCAGATACAAGTTGGGTATTTTTTGATGACATTCCGAATAGCGAGCATCCGTATGAGTGGACGTGCGGGCTGAATTTCGGAAACGATGGTTGGCTATACATGGCATTAAGCACAGACTCATGGAACGCAGCGCCATCGCCTGATCCAAAAGGATATCGTGGATCCATTCTTAGAGTTTCTCCAAATGGTAAAAAGGTTGAGCAAGTAGTAACGGGAATTCGTTCAGTGTACGATATGGACTTTAACGTTAACGATGAACTATTTTTTACCGACAATGAAGGTGGCGGAAATCCGGCCGAAGAACTTAATCGTGTAATAAAGAACGGATTCTATGGGCATAATCCTAAGAAGTACAAATTCGATACAGCGATAAGTGCAGACTACAATTTACAAACTGAGATGGCTCCTTCCGGAATAGAATTTAATAAAGCGGATAATAATTTTGGGGGAACCGGTGGAAATCTCTTTGTCGCTTTCTATGGACCGGGCGAACGATGGGCACGCGGTGGTGTGGGACGTGTAAATATTCAACGACTTTCCAATGGTAGTTACTCCTATGAGGAGTTTCCTGTTGCTGATATTCCAAAACTCTCGAACCTGGCCTTTGGAAATGATGGATCTTTATATGTTGCCCAGCACGGGAAAGCTGATTATTGGTACAACGCCATCTATGAAAACGAAGGCGCTTTCTACAAACTAATCTACGACTCACTGGCACCTGTAAAACCCGCAACGGGAAGAGCAATACTTACGAGCATGCCTTCTAAAAATTCTATTGAAGCCGGCAAACAACTTTTTGCCGAGCATGCTTGCCTGGCCTGTCATGCAGTAGATGGTACGACGGAATTATTAGGACCAAATCTCAAAGATGCGGGCAAGCGGCTAACCCGAGAGGATATTTTAAATGAAGTTCTAAACCCGTCCGACATAATAAAACCCAGCATGATGGCCGTCCGAATCACAAAAAACGACAATCAAGTCCTTATCGGAAGGGTCCTTAATTCCAACGAAAAAGAAATATCACTTATGCTGGTCGGGAATTCCATAGTCCAAATTCCGCGAAATGAAATTAAGAAAACTGAAGACGAAAAAAAGTCTTTAATGTATGAAGGCCTCTTTAATGGATTGCCCGATGCCGAACGAGAATCGCTGCTAGACTACGTTGTTAGCTTGAGCAATTAAAATCACTGAATTTAAACTGTAACCCCTGTTTCGCGTAGCCCTTGGCCAGGAATCTTTTTTGTTCACAAACGTTTAATACAAAACAAGTCATGGAAAAGTACTATGATCAAAAAGGAACGCATCCCAACTTTGAAAGGCGATACATATCGCAAGTCGTATTTTAAGCACGGACAACCTCCCTCTTCCCTTGCACTTTCCGCAGATCGATATTTTGAAATAAATCGCCGATGTCTATGGCCTGAGGTAATTGACGCGCATCGCCTGGATTTTTATATGATTTTCATAGTTACGCGGGGTGAAGGCATTCATACCTTCGGCCCGAAAGAATATTATATCCGGCAGAACTCACTTTGTTTTGTCAGTCCCGATATGGTGAGTTCCTGGCGCGCGGAAGTGGAAGAGCAACAAGGATATTTTGTTACATTCTCAGAAATTTTTTTTAACCAAGGCTGTGAGAATAAACGGTTTTTGCAAGAAATACCATTTTTTCAATTGGATGGGCATGCTGTATTGACATTGAGCGAAGAACAAACACAATATTATCTGACGATCTTTCAATTTATGTACAATGAATACCATAATGGTAATTCGTATTCTCCTGATATCTTACGCGCCCAATTACACTTAATCCTTCATAAGGCGCATGCGCAGCTAAAAACGGAAACTATTTTTAATGACAGCGGTAATCATGCAGGCATGCGATTAGTAAAGGGATTCAAGGCTCTTTATTTGCGTGACTTCCATTCGCTTGGAAAAGGAAAAGGCCTGTTGCTTAAGAAAGTTGCAGATTATGCAAATGAACTTGGAGTTTCCCAAAATCATTTGAACGATACCATTAAATCAATCACGGGGCGGTCTGCTGGTCAACTGATACGCCAACAACTGACCAGCCACGCAACGATGTGCCTGATGCATGCGGACAAAAGTATCGGTGAAATTGCCTTTGCCCTGGGTTTTGAAGATCCTTCATATTTTGCCCGATTTTATAAAAGTCAGACAGGCAAATCCCCTTCAGAGTTTCGCGCTGCTAACCTGTAAAAAGTACCGGCGTTACTGTATTCCATC
>DASQTN010000821.1:0-3766 GCA_035641895.1 Chryseolinea sp.
TCACTTTGGTTCTTATTTTTGCTGATTTTTCGTTCATAGTTTTAAAATTTTAGTTCTCTACCCACCACATTTTTGTTTTCATGTTGTCGAGGCCAGCGTTAAGAGCTTCCGCTTCTTTTACCTGCACACCGTTCAGAGAATATTCCGTTGAGGGATATACCAGTCGTGTTGGAAGTACACCATCATTTTGGAATTTAGCTTGAGGGTCAGCCGCAGGCATCACCGGGTACCCGGTTCTTCTATATTCAGTCCATGCCTCAATGCCCTGACCGAATAAAGCAATCCATTTTTGTGTCATGATAATCTCTTTCGAGACGGAACCAAGCTGAGCGATGTATCCATCAGGTACTGTCAGACCATATTGTTCAAATGCAGCGACGATGCCGGCGTCGAAAAAGGCCTGTGCATCTCCGGAGATATTTCCATCCAATGCCGCCTCTGCTTTTGTGAAAAGCAATTCTGCATGACTCATTAAAACCGCGGGCGAAGTTGTTTGTGCAAACACAGCCGGATTTATAACGGCACTGTATCCAAGATATTTAGTGGCGATTTCACCAGGCAGGCCGTTAGCATGACCGGATATAACACCTCCAGCCAAATTGCCGGGAGCGGCGTAGACGCTTAGTCTTGGGTCGCTTAGTTCATTTAGTTTATCCACCAACGTGCTGCTTATATTCCAGTCCGTTCGACCTTGCTGAATTAAAATGTCGTTCCATGGATTGTTGGTAGGAACTGCACCGTACTTCAATTGGGCGATTTCGAGTTTGTTGTCGATCATGGGGTAAGTGTTTGGATCATCTAACATGGTTTGCATTTCTGCAGATGAAGAACTTACCAAGTGCGCTTGCCGGTTCAGAAGTTTGAAGCGTAGAGAATTAAAGAATTTTTTCCACAGCAATACCTTTCCACCAAACATGATGTCACCTTTGATCGATGGGCCCGCAGGATCCAACTTTTCGTTTGCTACCTTAAGGTCTTCGATAATTCCTGCATAAATAATCTCCTGAGAATCATAGGTGGGTGAGTATACCGGTTCATCCGCTGTTCCCGATAGCGCAGATGTATAGGGAATGGCACCCCATATATCGGTAAGCAGTGAAAAGCCCCAGGCTCGCATGCCAATTCCTATACCTTCATAATTTGGGTTAGGACTTTTTGAGTCAGCGCCGGAAGTTTCAATGATCTTTTGAAAATTGATCAAGGCATCGGCGTAAAAAACCTCCCAGTTTTTTATGTTAACCGAAGGCTGAACGTTATAATTGTCTCCTTCATTTTCGTAGATGTTGCGCGTAAGGTGGCCGATCCACGACATGGCATGATCAAAGTTAATTCGCTCATTTCTGTTTTTGTTGCCCCAATAATTGTCGATCGATGTTTGCAACGCCTGGGGTAGCAGGTATTGTGGCGATACGTCCGTCGGCTTGTTAGGGTTGGTGTTCATGTCTTCAAAGTCACTGGTGCATGAGCCAACGGTGATCAGCAAACAAATTATTGCGATGAAATATTTTACCGAAATTTTCATGGTGCGGATAGTTTAAAATTTGACATTTAGACTAAAGCCGATGCTTCTGGTGCTTGGCAGCTGTCCACTGTTGAATCCCATGTCGGCGCTGCTAACTTCAGGATCGATATGGCGCGCATTCTTATGAAATATTGCGAGGTTCCGACCAATCGCAGAGAGGCTAACCGACGTCAGGAAATTTTTTTCAAACCAGCGCGAGGGAAGCGTATACGTTATGCTGGCCTCCCTTAGCTTTACATAACTTCCATCCATTACAGCGGCTTCATGATATTGCCTTCCGCTGTAATAGGTCATAAAAGTTCTCGTTGACGCTACTACATCATTGGGAACAAAGTTTGGAGATTCTTCAGAACCGATATTCATCACACCCAAGCCGATCACTCCTTCCTCCCTTCCATCCAGACTTTCTTCGAGAACACCATTTTGCCTGCCAAGGCTGCTTCCCATATCATATACATCTCCGCCTTTTTTGATATCAATGAGTGCACTGATAGCTATGCCTTTAAAACTGACAGTGTTAAGAATGCCACCGGTCCAGTCTGGCGTAATGTTTCCAATGACGTGTTGACCTGGCAAATTGTAGGGATATCCATTTCTAAGGATCAACTGGCCATCCGGCAGGCGGGCGAATTTGTTCCCGTACAGATTGCCATACGGCTCCCCTACACGTGCTTCGAGCGAAGCACCACGTTGCGTCCATAGAACCAGGGAATTTAACCCGTCGGCAAGTTCCACAACCTCATTTTTATTTGTCGCGAAATTGATGCTTGCGTCCCAGGTGAAGGCTCCAAGTTTTATAATTGTTCCGCTCAACGAAACCTCTACACCTTTATTTGTGATCTCTCCTGCATTTAAAATTCGACCCGTGTATCCCGAAGAACGTGAGATGTCGACCGCTAAAATTTGATCTTTCGTGGACTGATCATAGTAGTTTACATCCAATCCGATCCTGCCATTAAGAAATCTGATGTCGGCGCCGATCTCGATACCGGTCGTGTATTCGGGCTTGAGATCCTTGTTGTAGATTTGAGGGCTTTCGCCAAACTTTGGTACACTTCCATTCCACAGACCTTTCGGATTATAAACTTGTTGTAGGTAAAAAGGTGGAGCGTCGCTTCCCACTTTAGCCCAGCTTCCCCTTAGTTTGAAAAAAGACACGGCATTGTTGAACATAGCAGGCACCATGTCCGATATCACTGCGCTCAACGCAGCCGATGGATAGAAGAACGAATTGTTTTCTTTTGGTAACGTGCTTGACCAGTCGTTTCTGCCTGTTATATCGAGAAATAAAACATTTTTATAACCTATCGTAGCTGAACTAAACAAGCTGTTCATTTCTGATTCTGCTATAGAACTTTCATTTAGGTTAGGGCTGGCATTGTTACCAAGGTTGTAAACCCGGTCGATGGTAAGTTCATTCACCCTTGCGTAATTGCTTTTATAATAGTTCGTGCGATGAATTCCACCCACCTGAACGACGACCGAGAAATCCTTAAACTGTTTGTCAGCTTTTAGAATAAAATCCGAGTTGGATTCCTGGTTGCGGAGTACCTCTTCGCTATAACGGCCCGCCCTGAAAGATCCACCTTTTGTACGCGCATAACGATCGACTACAGTCCTTGTATCGGTCCACAGATCAGTGCCGGTGCGTGCCAATAGGCTCAGCCATTCTGTTAGCTGGTAGCTGATGGCTACATTTCCAAGGAACCTGTCTTTTTCATTTGGCGAGACCAATACCTCTTGTTCAAAGTAAGGATTGCTAAAAAAAGTATGCTGCCAGTTAGGCGCTTCTGTATCTCCTGCTGGTTGAATGTGCACACTTTCATATGCACGGTAATCTTTTAACTGACTGAAATTACTGTGACGATGATGCCAGACAAAATTACTCGAGCTTGAAAATGCTCTGTTGTCTGATCCCGATTTAATGTATTCGCCGGATACCGTAACCTTTAACTTGTCGGTGAAGTTGTAGGCAGCATTGAGGCGAAAATTATGACGGTAAAAATCATTGTTGTAAACTATACCATCCTGCTTTAACTGACCAGCGGAGAAGCGGAAGTATCCAAACTCATTATTTCCTGTTATCGCAACGTTGGTATTAAAACTCTTACCCGTCTCCCACCACTGTTCCCAGTTGTCAGGTTCTGGAACCAGCGGAGCGGTGTCCGTGCCCGTCCACCAGTGGCGTACGAGACGACCATCCATGGGTGAACCCCAACTTTCGTCCGTTCCCGCTGTTCCTTT
>DASQTN010000822.1:0-11451 GCA_035641895.1 Chryseolinea sp.
GAAGTTCAATATGAGGGCGAGATGTCCGATCAGCGTTTACCTGCAATCTCCTTCGACGTTCCGGCTAAAATCTCCTTCGCGGGCGACCCCGTGCCCTTAAACATTCCTGACGTGCACGAACGCCTGGACAAAGAGCTCCAAATCAATTGTTACCTGCACAGCAACACTATATTTCTTATTAAAAGAGCGAACCGGTGGTTTCCTGAGATGGAAAAGATTCTAAAGAAATATGATATCCCGGAAGATTTTAAGTACCTGCCCCTGATTGAAAGCAATTTGTTAAATGTAATATCTCACCGGGAAGCTGTCGGTTATTGGCAAATTCTTAAGACATCGGGTACGGAACTGGACCTGGAGATCACAAACGAAGTGGATGAAAGATATGATCCTTTGAAAGCAACAGAGGCGGCATGCAAGTACTTGAAGAGGTCGTACAAAAAGTTTGGCAACTGGACCATGGTAGCCGCTTCCTATAACCGTGGAATGGGTGGCATGGACAGAGCACTTGAAGATCAATCTGTAGATTCGTATTACGATCTTTACCTTAACGATGAGACCTCGCGGTACGTCTTTCGCATTTTAGCGATCAAGGAAATCGCCGAAAACCCGTTGCGATATGGGTTTCATATTGAACCTCAACATTTGTATAACCAAGAACCATTGCGTTATATAGAGGTCGATGAGACCGTCAAGGATCTTGTCACCTTCGCCAAATCTCACGGAACAAATTATAAACTCCTCAAGCGCCATAATCCATGGCTGCGGGAGAACAGGCTTACTGTAAAAAAAGGTAAGAGTTATCGTATTGCTATTCCTTCATAAGATTTTAACCCCAGGCAAGATCAGCTTCTTCAAAAATAAATGTGCGGGTTGACAAAATCCATGACAACTCTGTGGTAACGGCCGCCGAAAAAAGCTACCGGTCAACTTCAAACCTCCAACCACCTCTAACTTCACAACCCTCCACGTTTCCGATTTCATCGATAACTATTACATTCGTACCTCGTAAATCTTACTTCGTACGTAGCTTATGCGTCCCTATATACTGGCAGAAAATAATTGGAAAACCATCAAGGAAACTTCTTACGAGTTAGCCATCTTACCGTGGGGAGCGTGTGAGGCCCATAACTATCATCTCCCTTATGGAACTGATATTATTGAAGCCGACAACGTGGCGGCTGAAGCTGCCCGCCTGGCTTGGGAGCAAGGAGAAAAAATTATTGTGCTTCCGACCATTCCTTTCGGTGTAAACACAGGTCAGTTTGATGTTACCCTTGATATGAACATGAACCCAAGCACGCAGCTAGCGGTCTTGCGGGATGTCGTCGAAGTTCTCAATCGCCAGGGCATCTACAAGCTTATAATATTGAACAGCCATGGCGGCAATGACTTTCGAACGATGATCCGGGAATTGGGTCTGCAGTTTCCGAAAATGTTCCTGAGCTCCTGCAATTGGTATCAGGCGGTTGACCAAAAAACATTCTTCGAAAACAAGGATGACCATGCAGGGGAAATGGAAACGAGCGTCATTCTTCATCTCAGACCTGAATTAGTTCGACCGCTTTCAGAAGCCGGTGACGGAGCGGCAAAAAAATTCAGAATGACCGCTATTCGCGAAGGATGGGCGTGGGCCGAACGGAAGTGGCTTCAGGTAACAAAAGATACGGGAGTCGGAGACCCGCGACAGGCAAGCTCTAGTAAAGGCGCCGCATACTTTAAAGTCGTCACCGAAAAAATTGCCGCCTTTTTTGTTGAAGTGGCGAAGGCTGATCGCGCTGATCTTTATCTTTAAAGAATAGCTTCCGTAGTTTCTCCCTTAGATATCCAAAAATTACTGTACCCTTCTCCGATTTGAATCGTCAACACTTGAAGGGCCAGCATTTCCAGTATTGCAAGAAAATTAAAGATTACCCCGATGCGCGTGGGGAAGGCCTCAATGAGCTCTAAAAAGGAAAGCTTCGGCTTCTTCGTTAACTCGTCCAGCAAATGTTTTTTTTGTGCTTCAACGGTGTATGGGTACTGTATAACCTGATGAATCGGCTTGTTCTTTTCAGCCTCCTGGCGTTTCAGGATCTTTTCAAAGACTGTCATCAGTTTGAATATGGTGACATCCTGAAGTTCCGCTTCGACATTTGTGCTCTCCGCCAATACCTTGAGTTCCTTTAGGATATTGCCGCGCTTTTCCTTCATCAATTCCGTTTCTTCAAGCTTATGAAAACTATCGATAACAGATTTGTATTTTTTGTATTCAAGCAAGTGTCTCACCAGTTCTTCACGCGGGTCGATCTCATTTCCTTGCGCATCCATCTGCGGTCTGGGCAACAACATCTTGGATTTAATACGCATTAAGGTCGCAGCCACCAAAATGAATTCGCTGGCCAGCTCCACATCCAATTGCTCCATCTGATGGATATACTCTAAAAAATCATTGGTAATCGTCGAAATGGGGATATCATAAATGTCCAATTCGTCGCGTTCAATGAAAAACAGCAATAGGTCGAAAGGACCTTCAAAAAGCGGGAGTTTTACCTCAAAGTTTTCGTTCGTTATCATAGTGGCTCGCAAATTTATTTATTAATCCATTAAAAAAGCCTGACATCTTGGAAATAACTACCTTTGTGGCTTATTTGAATGCGATAAGCCGTTTAGAACACTGGTGATCAATAGCTGTTAATGTCTGTAATGAGAATTTCATGCTTATAACATCTGGAAAACTTTTAGCCAGTGTCGACAGTCCGGACGATCTCAAGAAGCTCGATCAAGCACAATTGGTACAGCTTTGTGACGAACTACGCCATTTTATTATCGACAATGTATCAGTTTACGGCGGTCATTTTGGCGCGAGCCTGGGTGTTGTCGAATTAACAGTAGCGCTCCATCGCGTTTTTAACACTCCTTATGATCAATTGGTGTGGGATGTAGGTCACCAAGCCTACGGCCACAAGATCCTAACGGGCAGGAGGAATGAATTTCATACCAACCGCCAATATAAAGGATTGTCTGGCTTTCCTAAAAGAAGTGAAAGTGGGTATGACACATTTGGAGTTGGTCATTCCTCGACGTCAATTTCTGCGGCCTTGGGCATGGCATCGGCGTCTAAATATTTAAAGCTCGAAGACAAGCAACATATTGCGGTTATAGGCGATGGCGCTCTGACGGGTGGAATTGCCTTCGAGGGCCTTAATCACGCTGGTGTTTCGGATACCAACATTCTTATTATTCTCAATGATAATTGCATGGCCATCGATCCCAATGTGGGTGCGCTTAAAGATTATCTAACAGATATTACCACCAGTAAAACGTATAATAAGTTAAAAGATGAAGCCTGGAATTTGCTGGGCAAACTTTCGATGTTTGGCAAAAGCGCCCAGGAAATCGTTTCAAAAGTTGAAAGTGGAATTAAGGCAACTTTGCTAAGTCAAAGTAATCTTTTTGAATCCCTTAACCTGCGATACTTTGGCCCGGTAGACGGCCACGATGTGAATCACCTGGTCACTGTTCTCACTGATCTTAAGAGTATAAAAGGACCAAAAATTTTACATTGCATTACCACAAAAGGAAAGGGCTACGGACCGGCGGAAAAAGGGAACGCTACTACCTGGCATGCTCCCGGCACATTTGATAAAATTTCCGGTGAAATTTATAAGAAGGTATATGAGAACCCCCAGGCCCCCCGTTACCAGGATGTTTTTGGGCATACGTTAGTTGAACTTGCAAAGGCCAACGACAAGATCATTGGTATCACGCCGGCAATGCCTTCCGGATCCTCTCTGAATATTATGATGAAAGAAATGCCTGATCGCGCATTTGATGTGGGAATCGCCGAACAGCACGCCGTAACGTTTTCCGCAGGACTCGCTACTCAGGGACTTATTCCGTTCTGCAACGTTTACAGCACCTTCATGCAACGGGCATACGACCAGGTAATTCATGATGTTTGCATCCAGAATTTGCCTGTCAACTTTTGCCTGGACCGCGCTGGATTTGCCGGTGCCGACGGCCCCACGCATCATGGCGCATATGATCTCGCTTATTTTAGGTGTTTGCCTAACATGATTGTCGCAGCACCCATGAACGAAGCTGAATTGCGTAACCTGATGTTCACCGCGCAATTACCGAGAACTGAAAAAGCATTTTCTATCCGTTATCCAAGGGGACAGGGCGTAATGCCCAACTGGAGGACGCCCATGGAGGAATTAAAGATCGGCACTGGCCGCCACCTACGAAGCGGGGAAGATCTGGCGATCCTTACCATCGGTCATGTCGGAAATTATGCAGACGAAGTTTGCGAGAGACTGGCCAAACAAAACATTCTGATAGCTCATTATGATATGCGTTTTGTCAAACCGTTGGATGAAAAGATGCTGCATCAGATTTTCAAAAAATTCAAGAAAGTTATTACCATCGAGGACGGATGTATACAAGGAGGGTTTGGAAGTGCCGTTCTGGAATTCATGGCTGATCATAGTTATTTCTCGGAGATAAAAAGACTTGGGATCCCTGACGATGTAATTGAACATGGTGAACAAATTGAATTGCAGCATGAGAGCGGATTTGATCCTGATGGAATTGAAAAAGCTGTTATTGAAATGTTAGAGGTAGTTCCAAAATCTGTTTCATGACAACGTTGTTCTCGCAAGAGAAGGGTGCCGGAAAACCAGTTGTTCTCCTCCACGGATTTCCGTTTCATCAAAGTATCTGGGATGGATATCGCGAAAGACTTTCCGATGAATTTCGTGTCGTCACAGTCGATCTGCCGGGCTTTGGAAAAAGCCCACCACTCAATTCTCCATTTACACTGGAACAAGTAGCCAGTACGTTAAACAGCTTTCTTGTCAATAAAAATCTTTCCAGGGTAAATCTTATAGGCCATTCTCTCGGCGGCTACGTCGCTCTCGCAATGGTTAAAAACGACCCTGACTTGTTCGCATCCCTGACCCTTTTCCATTCAACTGCGTATGCGGATTCAGCGGAGAAAAAGGAGTCGCGCTCTAAGGTTGTTGAGTTCGTCCAAAAGAATGGCGCGCTACCTTTTACCAGCGGATTCATCCCTCCCCTTTTTTTCAATCCGACGCATCTGGCCGTCGAGCGGGTTAAAAAGATTGCCAGCGAGGCGTCCTCCGAGTCAGTAATTGGCTATACTTTGGCTATGAGGGACCGTCCGGACCACATTAAAACATTGGAAGTGTTTAAAAACCCTACGCTCTTTTTAGCAGGTAAGAACGATCCCGGTATTCCCCCGGATTCCATTCGAAAACAAGCCACTCACTGCCAAAAAGGGGAAATTCATATTTTTGATAATGTAAGCCATATGGGCATGTTGGAGAAACCCGAAGAGACTGTCTCCAAAATCAAAGATTTCCTCTCCAAATCTAACGTCTGAATTCCCGCCGACCCAGGTTGACGCTTTGATTATGTCCTCATTTCCTTCCTAAATTGTACCCTCCTTAAGAAAGATATTACCATCTCTGCTCTAGGTTTAATTAAAGTAGAACTTTATATTTGCTATTAAGAATACATATAACCAATCGGTAAAATAACTATGGAAGAAATTACTACCCAAAACTATGATGCATGGAACGCAATGGCTAGGAATATAGCTTTTGTGGCATGGGCGGTTGCAATTTTGATAGTGATGTATCACGTTGTCCGTTTATCTACGATGAACGATGCAAAACAGAAGTACGATTATATCAACAAAAGTGAGATCAAAACTTTATGGATTGCAGCTATAGTGTTTATCGTTGGATGTTGCTTCTTCGCTAATTCTACCATTGACAAACTCAGCACGCTTTGGATTTTTGTTCGTGGGTTTACCACGTTCGCCATGGGGATGATTGTTGCCCTCATCCTACAAAACATGCTAAAATTCTATTATCCTTTCTTCATTGAAAAAAGATTGAAAGCACTTCGCTACAAACCACGGATTTCCCCGAAAACAGGTAAAGCAATGAAGCTGTTGGGTGAATCTGAAGAAGATGCTTACCTCGATGAAGGTATGCAAGCTGAAGAGCAAGTTTTCTCGATTGACTATGACGTATGGAAGGATGAAGAAACAGGATACGTTAAGATTGAACGTTATTCTGGTCACCTCCATGCACTGCAATGCCCTGAGTGTAATTATCAAACTTTTAAAGTAGTACGTGAAGAAATTTTGAAAGTACCAATGGGACAAGAAGAAGGTCAATTATTAAAACATTTCCAGTGTGGCTATTGTGGTTACAAAGCCAAGAAGACTGTTGTTTTAAGAGTGTCTCAAAAATTTGAAGAATCAGCAGCTACAGCATAGTTGCTCAACCTATACCAAATATAAAGCCCTTGCTTATCGAGCAAGGGCTTTTCTTTTATCCCATGTCTCGTTTATTAAGGCTGTTGATGTCCCAGCCGTTCAACGCGCGTTACAAAATACTTAGTATCCCCACGCCACGGGAATGTTATATAATGTTTTACAAAATATAAATTTACGCGCTCACCACTTAAGGAAACAGTTTCCAGTTCTCTGATAAGCTCTGTCTCACTTTTATAAATGGAAAAATCAAACGACTCGGCAATGGGGCTTGTGCCCTTTAAGGCGCCAAAAGTTTCGAGGTTGATCTTACCTTCATAAGTTTTGAACACCATTCCTTTCTCGCTTACACGTAAAACTTTACCCGCCATCACGCCCTCCTCATAGGTCGCCCAATACAGAAAACAAAACACTGCAACAGCGACAATAACGAGTATAATCCCTAAAGTCTTAAAAAATTTCTTGGTGGATCTTTTTACCCGGGTCCCAAAACTTTCTACTTGCATAAAACGATGATGTTGAGTGTCTTTAAATTAAATATACTTAATGAAATCGAATATTTATCGCAAGTGATGCCCATTAGCTCTCCTGATCAAAATAAATTTTATAGAAATGTTTATTCGCTTCCTCATCAAATCCCTTTTCAATCAATTGCCTGTTGCCATGAATATAGATGTGGAAATTCTTGTCAAGCTTAAGAACACTTTTAAAAACACGAACCTGGTTTTTTACAGCATGCGCTGAAATCTCGAAGTTATGGATTATATCAGCGTCCGTTTGCTCGGGCCACTTGCGTTCGTAGTTTCGGAATGATTCGATTACAGAAGGATCTTCTAGCACCTCCTTCTCGAATTCGTGCTGGTTGAACTCATTTTTCGTCTTGAAAAAATTCATCGACCGATTTAACAATTCAATTTTATCGGCTTTTGAAACACTAAACTCTTCATCCAATTGATCATCGACATATTGCCGGGTCAGATTCATGAAGTTTCTCGTATGGTGATAGTTATCGGAACGGGGCGTAATTTTTAGAAAATCACGCATCCAAAACTGTGCTTCCGACTTATTCAGATTATCTACGGCTAGAATTTTAAAACCACTTTCCTTTTCAATATTAAATATCAGACAACCTTTATCCAGCTTTCGAATATTAACCCCTGAGTACCCTTTTAGCTTAAAGGCGGGTGAGGAGGTATTGAGTTTGAGATATGCATCCTTACTTTCTGCTTTAAAAATTCCCAGCGCATCTACGCGGTTGTTTTCAACGACGATGCCGGAAAGATAAGCGACATATAAGTCGCCAGACTTAATCCCCGGAAAAAGCGTGGTTTCAAATAGGTGCCCGGCAATATTGATTGAGGTTTTGTGCAGACCCGGAGGATGGGAGAAAATGTGGGAAGCCAACCTAAAAAGCGTATTACCGTCCGGCACTCCATCGTCGGATGTGAACGCATAATATTCGGGCTGCGTGAAGTTTGATAAAAAGTAAGTAAGCAATAGCTCTTGGAGATGGTCATCGTCGATCTCAAGCGGCTCCGACGACAGCTTCAACTTCTCTCCATTAACGCCATTTCCCACTACATGGGCTGACAAATGAACGACTTTGCTTTCCGAATAATCTATCATACCATTAAGGTAAAACAGATTACCGGCGGCGCCAAGCTGATTTTTAGTTGCAAGGTTAAAATATCCTTAATTGATAATGTCAAACTTTGTATAAGGGACTAATACCTTAGGGATTTTGATGCCTTGCGGTGTTTGATTGTTTTCCAGTATGGAGGCAACAATCCGAGGTAATGCCAGCGCACTCCCATTGAGCGTGTGTAAGAGCTGAATTTTACCTTCCTTGTTCTTGTACCTCAACTTCAAACGGTTCGCCTGGAAGGTCTCAAAATTGCTAACTGAGCTTACTTCAAGCCACCGTTGTTGGGCCGCGGCAAACACTTCCATGTCATAAGTTATAGCGGAATTAAAACCCATATCTCCGCCACACAAAAGCAACTTCCGATAAGGAAGTTCTAATTTTTCAAGCAAGCCCTGGACATGCATGCACATCTCCTCGAGAGCCTGATACGATTCTTCCGCTTTCCGTATTTGAACAATTTCAACTTTATCAAATTGATGAAGGCGGTTTAGTCCGCGAACGTGGGCGCCCCAGCTTCCTGCCTCGCGCCTGAAGCAAGGCGTATATCCAACATTCTTTATGGGCAGCTCATCTTCAACGACAATAACGTCGCGATACAAATTTGTGATGGGTACTTCCGCAGTGGGAATAAGGTAGAGACCTTCCTCCGGAATAAAATACATTTGACCTTCCTTATCGGGAAGCTGCCCGGTTCCATACCCCGATGCCTCGTTGACGACGATAGGCGGTTGTATTTCGCGATAGCTTAATTTTTCCGCCTCATCTAAAAAGAAATTGATTAGAGCGCGTTGAAGCTTGGCCCCTTTGCCTTTATAAACCGGAAAACCGGCGCCTGAAATCTTGTTACCGAGGTCAAAGTCGATGATGTCGTATTTCTTTATCAATTCCCAATGCGGAAGCGCATCAGTTCCCAGTTGAGGGATCTGACCATTCTCAAACACCTTCAGGTTGTCATCGGCGCCAACGCCTGCCGGAACTTTTTCGTTTGGCACGTTCGGAATTCTATATAAAAGATCGACGACTTCCTTCTCCAATTGGACGAGGGACGCCTCGATAGTTTTGGTCATTTCCTTCTCATCAGCAATCGCACTTCGCAAACCGTTAGCTTCTTCAGTCTTTTTGGCCTTCAGCAGCTCACCGATCTGCCTGGCGTCAGCCTTTGCTTTTGCATTTCGGTCATCCAGCGTCTTTTGCGTGGTTTTTCGCAGACCATCCTTTTCTAAAATTTGCTGAATCAGAATTTCTGCTTCTTTGAAATTTCTCTTACGAAGGCCCTCTTGCACCTTGTCGGTTTGTTCACGTATTACAGCTACCTGCAGCATAATTTTATCGATTTAAAGGGCCCAAAATTAGTTTTTTTGAAGGTTTTCTGACCTTCAGGTGATGAATAAATTATTTTGACGGATTTGATAATAACTGAAATTTCGGCTATAATTGCAGGGTCATACGGGCTTTCTCCCAAGCCCCTCTGAATATAAATCCGAATTTTATTTTTCGTCTTTTGTTTTCATTTTAGTTGTTCCCATGTCTAAAATCTCAGCCTAGCTGATCTACCATCAATTATTCAACTATACACATCTTTTTTTAATCCAACTCATTTTTAAAACCACATGTACACCATTGACGATCTGAATGTCAGACTTCTTTCTGAACTAAAGGAAATCGCGGAGAATATGGGCGTAAAGAACGCCAAGAAACTCGCTAAGCAAGATCTTATTTATAAAATCCTTGACCAACAAGCCGTTGCCGGAGAATCCGTTAAAACCGCTGCCACCGCTCAAACAGAAACACTTACGCCGGAAATGCCCTCAGAACCTGAACGCAAAATGCGGCCACGAAGACGTGAAAATGTAGCTCCGACACCACCTCCTGCTCCAAAGCCGGAATCCGATTTTTCATCGGATGAGATTTTGGATTCTATAGATATAAATTTTGACAGTACTCCTCCGACCTTCAACTCCGAACCCGATGCTGGAATTCCTGCGACCGCTGAAGAACAGCCTCGCAGGCCGGAACCTCGCGAAGATAAATCGCAGCAGTTTCGCCAGGCTATTCGCGAATTTGATGGCGCGATTAGCAATGAAGGTGTATTGGAAATCATGCAGGATGGCTATGGATTCTTAAGGTCATCCGATTATAATTATCTCGCAAGTCCTGATGATATTTATGTATCCCCTTCGCAAATCAAGTTATTCGGTTTAAAGACAGGCGATACTGTAAAAGGATACATTCGGCCACCGAAAGAAGGTGAAAAATATTTTGCGCTTTTGAAAGTGGAGTCGGTGAACGGAAAAACCACCGAAGAAATTCGTGACCGCGTGGCCTTCGAATATCTAACGCCACTTTTTCCTAATGAGAAATTAAGACTCAGCACCACTCCTGACAATCTTTCAACCCGAATTCTTGACTTATTCGCGCCCATCGGAAAAGGTCAGCGCGGTATGATCGTAGCTCAGCCCAAGACTGGTAAAACTGTGTTGTTAAAGAATATTGCCAACGCTATTGCGGAAAATCATCCGGAAGTTTATTTGATCGTATTGCTGATCGATGAGCGCCCTGAAGAGGTGACTGATATGGCGCGAAGTGTAAATGCGGAAGTAGTTGCCTCAACTTTTGATGAACAAGCTGAACGTCACGTGAAGGTAGCCAGTATCGTTTTGGAAAAAGCAAAACGAATGGTTGAATGCGGACACGATGTCGTGATCCTTTTGGATTCTTTAACGAGGTTAGCACGCGCTTATAACACCGTCGTTCCATCTTCGGGAAAGATTCTTTCCGGCGGTGTTGACGCCAATGCATTGCATAAACCTAAACGATTCTTTGGTGCCGCACGAAAAATAGAAAATGGTGGATCGCTCACTATTATTGCTACAGCATTGATAGATACTGGTTCTAAAATGGATGAAGTTATTTTTGAAGAGTTTAAAGGAACCGGTAATATGGAGTTGCAGCTTGATCGTAAATTATCCAACCGCAGGGTTTACCCGGCGATGGATGTGCCTGCTTCTGGTACAAGGCGCGAAGATTTGCTCTTAAGGGAAGAAGAACTTCAACGTGTTTGGATCCTGCGCAAATTTATGGCTGATATGAATTCGATTGAAGCCATGGACTTCCTTCAAAATAAAATGAAAGGAACGCGAAATAACGAAGAGTTCCTGATTTCCATGAACGGATAACTTTCACGAAAACATAAAAAAAGGGCGCAAAACTTGCGCCTTTTTTTTTAATAGCTTCCAAAATATTTTCGAAGCGTCCATTCAAATGTTGCCAGCAAAACGAGCAATACGAACACCCATTTAAGATTGATTAGTGTATCGTAGCTTTCTTCAGAGTGAATTACCGTTTTCGCTTCCGTTTTTTGCAATTCGGTTTTTAGCTCGCCCAAATCTGATGCGCGATAAAATTTTCCTCCTGTATTTGCGGAAAGTGCCGTCAGCAGATCAAAATCCGCTGTGAGATTTTGTAATTCCGTCTGACGTTTCACTACTGCAAATTCTCCCCGGACTTCTTCCGGCCGTTG
>DASQTN010000823.1:0-4233 GCA_035641895.1 Chryseolinea sp.
TGGAGAAAAAACCAAAGGGTTCAATATATAAAACCACCGACAAAGTGATTGCGATGGGGGCATCAACGGGGGGCACAGAGGCTCTACGTTTCATCCTTCAAAAGATCAGACCGGATTTACCGGGAATACTCATTACACAACATATGCCTGCCGGTTTTACGAAGTCTTTTGCGGATCATTTAAATAATCAATGTGAAGTAACAGTGAAAGAAGCAGCCGATGGAGAGCGTGTGATGCGTGGTCATGCCTACATCGCGCCAGGTGGAAGACATATGGAACTCTATCGAAGCGGGGCACAATATTTTATCAAAGTTCGGGACGGGCTACTTGTAAATCGTCATAAACCGTCTGTAGATGTTTTATTTGATTCCGTAGCGCGTCATGCCGGGCAAAACGCAATGGGGATCATCATGACGGGCATGGGCCACGATGGAGCTGCCGGCCTATTGGCTATGAGAAAAGCAGGAGCGCATACCATTGCCCAGGATGAGGCTAGCTCAGTCGTATATGGCATGCCTAAAGAAGCCGTTGCGCTGGAAGCGGCCAGCCAAGTGTTAGCACTGGCCGATATGCCAACGCGATTGCTATCCTACTTCTAATTTTGTATTTTTTTTTCAGACGATTCTATTTTGAATTTAAATGGATCATTTCTTTCGCAAACACGTCGGCAATCATCTTGCACAACTCTTTAAAGCTGCTGGGTTTCGTTAAGAAATGTACAGCACCGAGTTGCCTCGATTCTTCAAGATCTTGAAGATGCTTTGAAGTTGTGTAAATCACCGCAGGAATTTCACGCAAAGAAGGATCTGTTTTTATCGCTCGAAGGAATTGAGCTCCGTTGATTCTTGGCATATTAAGGTCAAGAAAAATAAGATCCGGCTTTATTGATTTTTGCAGGCGAAGTCCCTGCAATGCCTCTTCCCCGTTCCGAGCCAGAATACAGTTCACGTTTGGATCTAACTCGTGAATGGCAATGGTAAGCAAATCTCTGTCGTCCTCGTCGTCATCTACAATCAACACATGTACCATAGGCAAAGGGTTTTAAAACCTTAACCATTGGAAAACCACTTTGTTCCTTATCTATGGGACAAACGAGAAATCTAGGCCTAATAAGGGTTAATAAGTCATAAAGGCCGTTGCGAATCAGAAGTATTATGAGAATCCGAATAATTCATTTTCATGCATAAATTTTCACGAAATTTGAAGGAATGGGGTCTTTAACGGAAGAGAATTACATTAAAACCATCTATAGCTTGTCATTAGAGCCTGGAGAAGTCTCGGTGTCTGAATTGGCGAAAAAGTTAAATGTAAAACTTCCGACAGTCACCAGCATGATTAAAAAACTTTCCTTAAAAAAGCTGGTATCCTATGCCCCCTACCAGGAAATTAAAATCACAGAAAAAGGAAAAAAACAAGCTTTGTCAATTATCCGGAAGCATCGTCTCGCGGAACTATTTCTTGTCAAAATTCTAAAATTAGGATGGGAGGAAGTGCATGAGATCGCAGAGCAACTTGAGCACGTCAATTCCGAAAGGTTTTACGACAGGATCGATGAATTATTGGGGTATCCTAAAGCAGATCCCCATGGCGAGCCCATACCCGATGTCAATGGAAAGATTATTTCTTCCAAGAGCATTCCATTAAGTCAGGCGGCGGAAGGATCATCAGTCAAAATTAGTGCAGTCGGCGACGATGCAAAGTCATTCCTGGACCATCTTAATTCGAAAGGCCTTCAAATTGGAGATTCAATTGTCATTAAAAGAAAGGAATTGTTTGACGGTTCTGTCTCTATCATCACCAAAGCAAAAAAAGAAACGATGCTTAGCCACCAGGTTGTAGAAAAAATTTGGGTGGAACTGTGATGATCAAATTCTAACGCAGTCGAATTTTACCACGGCGCCACTGAGCGCACTGAGTTGCACAAAAACCCAATTTAAAATTGACAACTTTAGATCGCCCTTTCAACTCTCTCTGTGCAACTTTGTGCTCATTGTGCCTCGGTGGTAACGATGGGATAATCTCTTACGGTATTAATTCCTTAATGAAATTCTAACCTATTCGAATTTACTGCAGAGCCAAAGAACGCAAAGTATTTTATTTACCTTTTCTCTTCAGGTTCCAGGGCCGCGATGATTTTCTTTGCAGCTTCCAACCTTATTTTCTTATTCTTCTCCACCAACCTTTGAGTTACCCATTTATCCAGTTGACTATGTATCGGAATTAAAATAGCAGCAATGCATACCATGATCACCAGCATTAATACCGGTGAACGACCCGCCACACGATCCACGAGCGGTCCTAGCAGCAAATTGATAAATTCAAAAACGATTAGCAGCGCGAGGATGCCTAAAAATCTTATCAGCCCGGGTCTGGCAATGATAGAATGGCTCAGCAGAAGAAACACGATGACAAAAATGACAAGGCCGAACGCGATGCCGGCGTATTGCAAATTATTTGCACGATCCAAATCAGCTTGTCTCCTTGCTGCTTCGACTTCCCGTTGCCGCAATGTCTCACTAAAGCTCAACGCGTCAACTTGCTGATTCTTTTCCTGGCTAAATAAGCTGTCTTGTGATGCTAACGCAAGCTTGTGATAGCGCAGGCTTTCAGTGTTATCCTGTCCTTCAAATAATTCGGATAATAACAAGCTTGAGCTCAACAATGTAGCCATCAATTTGTGGTCCTTTGAAATATTGAAAGCTTCTCGCGCATGAAATAAGCAGGAATCCCTCGCACCGATATTTTTGAATTCGTTTGCCAATTGTTGATGTGCCCCTGCAATCCGAAAAAATCTTTGATCCTTTTTACTATTATCAAGAGACATACGCAAATACTCCAACGCCAGCGCGTGATTTCCCTCCGCAGCATTGACTTCACCCAATCGAGCTGTGGCAAGATAAAGCGGAAACGGCTCCTTTCTTTTGACCGCTGCTTCGTAACTTTCCTGCGCATATTTCAATGCAGAATCAGTGCGATGTAACTCCAGGAAAGCTTTGCTCAGCCAAGAACAAGACATCGCCAGAGTGTTAGAATCATTTAGTTTTATAGAAAGGTTCCTGGCCTTCCTTCCATAAAGCAAGGAAGTGTTATAATCTTTCAAATACAGGTATACCGTTGAGATACTGTTGAAACTTCGCTTCAAGCCTGCTTCATAGTTGACACTCTCCGAAAGTTGAATCGATTTTAAATATCCCTCCAGAGCTTTTGGATAATTACCCTTTTGATTGAACCAGGCACCAATATTACTATACGCCTCAGCTTCGCCCTTCGTAAATCCGATGCGCCGCGACAATTCAATGGTTTGCTCCGCTAACGCGAGGGCTGTATCCGAGTTTAGAATATTCCGGCCAAGGTTGTTAAGTGCCCAAATCCGATTGGTATCGTTAAGCTTGCTAGAAAGGACTTGCTTCAAACTATCAAGATTGTAAGTTTGAATAGTTTGGGCAGAGATTCCCGAACAGTTTGTTATCAATAATACAACGAAGGATGCTTTTACTATCGATGACATGGGGTATCTTAACTCTGCCCGATTAAGGTAAGAAATTATGTTCTTTTTTAGAAGTAGCTCATTCACCCGATCGGAGTCACCCGTTTCCGGGACTCTGATAATGAGGTTAATTTTTATCAAGCAAAATCACTTTGATCGATAGCTCGTTGTGTCGTGAGCACGAGCACCACGGCGCCAAACGGCACAATTACTTTGGATGGCTAATTATGTTGCATCTGAGTCCCGGCAACCGGTGACTCGGATGGGGTTACATCGAAAGGACTTGCTTAAAACTATCAAGATTGAAAGTTTGAATAGTTTGCCAGAGGTTCCTGAACAGTTTGTTATCAATAACACAACGAAGGATGCTTTTACTATTGACGACATGGGGTATCATAACTCTGCCCGAGTAAGATAAGAAATTATGTTCTTTTTCAGAAGTAGCTTGGTCTAGCAAACACTAGCCGGTAGAAGCTCTTTCGTACAAGGTTGAGGCTAACACAATTTTCTGGTCGTCCACCTCAATCTTTTTTCCATTCAGTAACTTAAATAATATTGTGGCCGCAGCCTTCCCCATTTCAAAGGCAGGCTGTGTGACTGTCGTAAGCGATGGATTTAGCAGGGAAGCAATACCCATACTGGAAAATCCGACTACTTTGATATCCTGAGGAATCCTTAAGCCGAGTTCGTAGCAAACTGTATAAGATAGCGTGGAAAGTTTTTCTGTGGATCCAACAATACCCTGC
>DASQTN010000824.1:0-3687 GCA_035641895.1 Chryseolinea sp.
GTCAGGAAGTCACATTGAAAGACTCATTAACTAAAATGTTAAAACAGGCCAAAGCTCTATGGAGCAGTGATTCATACTGGCTTATAATGCCATTCAAATTAAAGGACAATGGTGTAACCTTGAAATATCTTGGAGAGGATACACTTGAGTCGGGTGATCGTTGCAACGTCCTCCAGATTATTTATAACAATGATGATCTGCCTCAACGGAGGTATCACGTCTATGTTGATCTCGCTGACAATCTTGTTAAACAGTGGGCTTATTACAGTAACGCGAGCCAAGACTCTGCCAACTTTGTTCTTCCCTGGGACAACTATAAAAAGTATGGGAATATTTTGCTTTCCGCGGATCGCTCGGTGGGCGGTGGACCAAAAGACGTTTCGGTAAATAAGAACGTCAACGAAAAGATTTTTACGGAGTTGGAATAATATTACCAATTCACGAATGAAATCAGAGAAGAAAAAAAAATCGGAGAACACAATTAAAGAAGGACATTTTCAGGCATTAATCGAAAATGCTCACGATGCTATTGTCGTATATGATGCTACAGGTAGGATTAAGTACGCCAGTAAATCGTTAAAAAAAATTCTAGGATTCAACGTGAGAGAGGTTATCGGAAAGTTTGGTACTCATTTTGTCCATCCTGATGACGTCGAACAGACCAGCAAGTCATTTTATTCACTCCTCAAGCGACCTCGCAAATCGATAACACTTTTCCAGCGGATCAAACAAAAGCAGGGTGGATACATCTGGTCCGAAGCGCTCCTTACAAACTTCAACCATGTACCAGAAATTCGTGGTGTGGTTTCAAACTTCAGAGACATAACAGAAAAAAAATTAGCCGAGGAAAAAATTCGTAAGACAAAACAATTGCTGGAATCGATCACTGAAAATTTGGCGGAAGGGATTTTCATGGGAGTTTTAGAATCTAAATTTCTATATGTCAACGACGCATTTCTCAAATTGTCGGGTTACAGATCGTTGAATGAAGTCCTAAAACTAAAGCTTGCGGATTTTTACGTTGACAACAAACATCGGCTGCAAATCGTGAAAAGCCTCCAGTCATCCTTGACCTTAAAAGGCGTGGAAGCATGGTTCCGAAAAAAAAATGGTGAAACTTTTCTTGGTGTAGTAAACGTAAGTTTGTTGAAGAAAAAAGGCAGAGCTGACTATTTTGTAGGCTCCATACGAGACATCACCAAAGAGAAAGTTGCCGAACGGGAAAAAATTGAATCCCAAAATTTCCTAGATAACATTATTAACACAGTAGCTGCGCCAATCTTTGTAAAAGATTCGCACCATCGATGGATACTGGTTAACAGGGAATTTTGTAATCTGATTGGACGATCGAAGGAGGAATTAATCGGACACTCTGATGATGATTTCTGGCCCCCAAATGAAGCAAAAGTTTTCATCAAGGTAGACAACGAAGTGCTTCGTACGGGCCGGACGATCGTCAATGAAGAAAAAGTAACTTCGCCCAATGGAAAAGTACATGATCTACTTACCATTAAGTCTCTCTATAAAAATGAGACCGGCAAAAAATTTATTATAGGGTTTATCACAGAGATTACAGAAATTAGAAAAGCGCAGCAAAAAATAAAGCAGCTTCACGCAAATCTGGAAGCTGTAATGGAAAGTGCCAACGAATCTATCTTTGCGGTTGATCAGAAATTAAATTATACGGCATTTAATAAACATCATCAGAAAATAATGAAACTTCTGTATAATGCAGAAATAGAAATTGGTGCTAATAAAATTCAATACTTAGAACAATCAAGGGAAGCGACGTGGGTTAAATCCGAGCTTCGGAAAGCCTTAAAAGGAAATCAGTATTACAGCGATCATGTTCTTCACTACCCTGACTACAAGGGGCACATTCAAACCACATACAATCCTATCAAGGACGATAATGCAAACGTAAAGGGGGTTGCTGTGTTCGTTCAGGATATAACACAAAGGAAGCAATTTGAAGACATCATCAAGTCGATCAACTCTAATTTGCAGGCGGTTATGGAAAGCACTCAAGACCGGATTTTGGCGCTTGACAGAAATTACAGGTACATAACATTTAATCAATCGCACGCACAAAGCATGCGGAAACAATTTGGAAAAGACATCAAAGCCGGCGACAATGCCCTTGCGGGTTTTCCGCAGGCAATTTCTCAGTTAACAAAACGTGAAAATGATAAAGCTTTTGCAGGAAAAAGCTTTAAGAGCCAGTTTGAACTTCCCGACAAAAGTATTTTGGAAACTTCCTACAATCCAATTTACAATGAACACGGTAAGGTGACTGGCTCGGCATTATTTGTAAGAGACGTCACAGATAGCAGAAGAACCGAGGATACGCTTAAGGCCTTAAATGAAGAACTGATCAGTCAAAATTCTCATCTAGCAGCGCAGGAGCAAGAGCTTAAGGACGCGTTGAATGAACTGTCGGAAAGGAACTTCGAACTCGATCAGCTGATGTACAAAACATCTCACGATTTACGGTCGCCGCTTTGTTCCGTTGTCGGCTTGCTGAACCTGGCGGATTTGGATTCCGATCCAGCCAACAATCGACTCTACCTTGAAAAGATAAGGGATCGAATCAACAAACTCGATGACTTTATCGATTCCATGCTAAACTATGCGAGGGTTAGTCGCGCCGCGTTGGAAATGCTGCCCGTTAACCTGGAAGAAATTGCAAGAAACTCGATTCGGGAACTGGAATACCTTGAAAATTTCAATAAAGTAAAGATCCATTTATCGGTCAAGGACAACCATCTTCCTTTCAGAACTGACAAACTGCGAATTAATATTATTTTCAGCAATATTATCTCCAACGCCTATAAGTATTACAACCCAATGACTAACAGCTTTTTGAAAATAAAAATTGCTGTTGGTAAAACCGAAGTAAAGATTGAATTCATTGATAACGGCATTGGTATAAAATCGGAGTATTTAGATAAAATTTTCAACATGTTTTACCGTGCAACAGAACGTTCTCAAGGTTCAGGTTTGGGAATGTACATTGTCAAGCAGGCGGTTGAAAAACTTAATGGAAAAATTTCCCTGAACAGCAAGTACGGCGCTGGCACCAAGATAAAAATCAATTTACCGAACGAAAAATTAACGAGACAATTATGACGAAACCCGACTTTAGCACTCTTCCAGAATTTCACAAACGTTATGTGCAGCATGTCAAAGATTATGACCTCTTAGAAGCCATGAAAATATCTTCTAAAGAAACCTTGAGTCTCGTGCGTTCACTACCGGAAGAAAAAGGCGAGTACCGGTACGCGGCGGGCAAGTGGAGCATTAAAGAGGTGCTTTGTCATATGATTGATACGGAGCGAATATTGGCGTATCGGGCGCTACGATTTGCCAGAAATGACGAAACAAATTTGCCTGGGTTCGAAGAGAACGATTATGCCCCCGAGGCAAATGCAAAAAACCGGAACGTTAGGCAGATCGCCGACGAAATGGAGAGGTTGAGGATAACAACGATCGATTTATTTGTAAATTTTACTCCTGAAATGTTAAATCGAAAAGGCCTCGCTAATAATCTCGAACTTTCTGTGTTGAATTTAGGATACATAATCCCCGGCCATGAGTTTCACCATCGAAGCATCCTCAAAGAGCGCTATCTCGTTTAGCAGGCATGAGAAATTCGATTGTGATTTTTGTTTTGGTTTTGTGGTGCTG
>DASQTN010000825.1:0-3317 GCA_035641895.1 Chryseolinea sp.
ATGTCATCTGTGTCACCCTGGATCGTGACAACGGAAGCACTGGCTCCCTACAAAACCTCGAGCCCAATGCAAGAAATACCTGTTCTCCCCTATCTCAAGTTTGAAGGAGAAGGAAGTTATGATATCGCATTGGAAGTCGAATTGCAGCCGGAGGGAGCTCACCCAACACGCATCAGCCAGACGAATTTCAAATATCTATACTGGAATGCTTACCAACAATTGGCGCACCATACGGTGAACGGATGTAATGTGTGTATTGGTGATATCATGGCCTCCGGCACGATTAGCGGACCCGATCGCGACAGCGCCGGGTGTCTGTTAGAGCAAACGCGAAACGGACAAGAGCCTCTGAAAATTGATGAAACTTCCAGAAAGTTCCTGCATGATGGCGATACAGTAATTATGAAGGGATTTGCAATCAAAAATGGGTTGCGTGTGGGATTTGGTAAAGTGGAAGGTAAAGTTGTAGAAGCAAGTCAAGCTAAACATTAAATTGAAATGTGTTTTACCACGGAGACGCGAAGGCACGGGGAAATGTTATGGAGAAATCGTTTTGAATCTCCGTGCCTCCGGGTCTCCGTGGTTCATATATGAACTTAAAATGGCAACGATAGATCCAAAAATAGCACCCAATCAAAAAGATCTCCATGACGTTTTGCTTGGCGCAGTCGCTCCAAGGCCCATTGCGCTGGCCAGTACCGTTGATCGCGACGGCAACGTGAACCTGAGTCCCTTCAGCTTTTTTAATATTTTCAGCACACGTCCGCCAGTACTTGTATTTTCTCCATCAAGACGACAACGCGATAACACGACGAAGCATACGCTGGAAAATTTACTGGAGACACGAGAAGTCGTTATTAATACGGTAAGTTATACGATGGTCGAACAGGTGTCGCTTGCCAGTTCCGAGTTTCCGAAAGGCGTGAATGAATTCGTTAAGGCAGGTCTTACTGAAATTAAATCTGAGAAAGTTAAACCCCCTCGGGTAAAGGAGTCGCCTGTTTCCTTTGAATGCAGTGTCTTGGAGGTTAAGCCTCTTGGATTTGAAGGTGGCGCCGGAAACCTTGCAATCTGCGAAGTGATTCTCATTCATGCACAGGATTTTGTTCTGAACGATAAGGGAAAAGTAGATCCGTGGAAAATTGACAATGTAGCCCGTATGGGCGAAAACTATTATTGCCGCGCAAGTGGTGAAAGTATTTTTGAAGTTGCCAAGCCTAGCTTACCTGTCGGGATAGGCATCGATCTTTTGCCATCCGAGATTCGAAACAGCCCCGTTTTAACGGGCAACAATCTAGGCCGTCTGGCCAATGTAGATAAAATGCCAACTGCAGAGGAGGTAAAAGATTTTGCGAAACAGTTTAATTACAAATTCATCGTTTCCGTCAACGGAGAAGACCGGCTTATCTCCATTCATAAACAGGCTCAACGTTTCCTCGCAGATGGCGAAGTGAAAAATGCGTGGCTACTTTTATTGAGCTCAATTTATCAACCTGAACCATGGAGTTAAACGAAGTAACCAAAAAGCTTCCGAAGCATTTATTGCAGTTCGTAGTCGACCAGCCTTACAATGAATATACTCCCGTCGACCAGGCGGTATGGCGCTACGTTATGCGGCAAAACTACCATCACCTAAGAAAGGTTGCTCATGAATCATATGTTAAGGGATTGCAACTTGCAGGAGTTGAAATAGAACAGATTCCTACGATGTACGGTATGAACCGTATCCTTAAGGCTATCGGATGGGCAGCAGTAGCGGTGGATGGATTTATCCCGCCAGGCGCGTTTATGGAATTTACCAAATACAACGTATTGGTTATTGCAGCTGACATACGAACTCTCGAGCATATTGAATACACCCCCGCTCCGGATATCATCCACGAGTCTGCCGGTCATGCACCCATTCTTGCGATGCCTGAATTCGCCGCCTATCTGAAAGATATTGGTGAAGCAGGAAGCAAGGCATTCTCATCGAAGAAAGACATAGAACTCTACGAAGCCATCCGGCATCTCTCGATTATTAAAGAAGATCCAAATACGAAACAAGACGAAATACAGGAAGCAGAACTCGCCATTGAAATAATTCAAAGAAACATGGGTGTGCCTTCGGAGATGGCCCTTATCAGAAATTTGCATTGGTGGACTGTCGAATATGGATTGATTGGAACGGTAGATAATTTCAAGTTATACGGCGCGGGACTTTTGTCTTCGATCGGGGAAGGAATGAGCTGCCTGGGCAATCAGGTGAAAAAACTTCCATACACCCTTGAAGCAATGCACTACAACTATGACATAACTAAACCACAGCCTCAACTATTTGTTACCCCTGACTTCCCACATCTCACAACCGTCCTGGAAGAATTCAAGAAGCTAATGGCTTGGACAACGGGCGGTCTGAACGGTGTTAAAAAAGCTATTGAATCGCAACATACCAGCACTATAGTCTACAGTTCCGGCTTGCAAGTGACTGGAATCTTTACGAACGTCATCAAGTCTGAGGGTTTAGCAATTTTTATTCAAACAGAAGGTCCTACTGCATTGGCCGTAAATAACGCGCAACTTGGGGATTATACTAAAGAACACTTTTCCCAAGGATTTTCCTCTCCTGTTGGAAAATTAGCCGAATCAACAATTGCATTAGAGAATATGACTGATGAAGATCTCAGGGACTATGGTATTGAAACTAGAAAACCTGCTATACTAAAGTTTGAACATGGTATTTTAATCGAAGGTCAATTACGCGAAGTCATACGTCGGTCAGGCAAAATTGTTGTAATGGAACTTCAGCATGTCACAATACAACACGATGGAGACATTCTACTTGTAGCCCCCAACTACACTATGGCCGTAGGCGAGCGGGTTGTATCGGCGTTTGCTGGTGCCGCCGATGTAGAAGCTTTTGACCCAACTGTAATGGTACCTCATGAGAAGATGCATAAGATCAAGTATGACGACAAGGCATTAAAACTTCAGGAATTATATGGAATTGTGAGGCAAGCCCGCCGCGATGAAGGACTTGTGACGCGCCTGCCTTTCATTTGGAAATCTGTAATTTCAGATTTTCCGGATGACTGGTTATTGTCGTTGGAGGTTCTGGAGATTTTGCACGACAAGGACTCGTATCAACCGTATGTCCATGAAATACAAACCTATCTTGAAAAAAAACGTGACCGCCAGCCTCACCTTGAAAACTTGATTACGAATGGGTTGAAGTTGGTAGGATTGTAAAAGTATTTACAACATTAAATTTGAATAACGTTATTTTGCTTCATGAGTTATTTTCATCAAAATCTAACTATGATTTTTTAAGTATGCGC
>DASQTN010000826.1:0-7318 GCA_035641895.1 Chryseolinea sp.
AGTTTCTTCTTCCTGGCAGAGATCATCGTCGACCTTGAATTAGAATACGATGGACCGGTGAAAGATTATTGCGGAACCTGCACTGCGTGTATGGATGCCTGTCCCACGGAAGCAATTCCCGCTCCGTATGTGGTCGATGGCAGCAAATGCATCAGCTATTTCACAATAGAGCTGAAAGAAGAAATTCCCGCGGACGTTCAGGGAAAATTTGGCAATTGGATTTTCGGCTGTGACATCTGTCAGGATGTTTGCCCATGGAATAGTTTTTCCCGTCCTCACACGGAACAAAGGTTTGATCCTGGCGAAACTTTGGAGGGATTTTCAAAGCAAGATTGGCGAGAAATTACGGATGAGGTCTTCACAAAGGTTTTTGGTCGATCAGCAATTAGACGTAGCAGGTTAGACGGCTTAAAGCGAAACATTGCGTTTGTTGACCTTGGGACACTGCCAGCCGATCCGAAGGAAAAAAAATAAGCCCCCCAATTTGCGGAGGGCTTATTCGTTGATTTCTTTCTTAATTTTTTAAACCGCCACAAAGCACCGATTTAAAATTGCCTCATGTTCGTTCCCAAAACTGGTATAACACCAGTTCTTGAGGTCGTTTACTTCTTCTGCCACTAACATTTTGATGGCTTTACGCAGCTCTTTTTCAAAGAGAAGAGCACTAAAACTCACTTTGGTGAGCACTGTCTTCACATAATTTAACATGGACTGACTTTTAGTAAGATTAAAAAATTGAGTACCCTAACAACTGTTTAATTTATAAAATTGTTCAATCATCTGAAAGAACATTAATAATTTTCGCTCATCTGATGTTAAAAACCGTCTATTGGGCGATTTTTAATGGATTTTAACAAAATTTAAAACGATTGCGAACGAGGGTTATTATCCCTTAACCCTATTTTTGTCGCAAGATTAAAAAAAGATTTAGTTATGCGTGGAATTTTTTCGATGAAGCCTTTTTTAAGTCTTTTATTAATTCTTGGCTCCTTTGGAATGGCTTTTAGCCAACAGGCGCAAATCACCCTTGGTCCCGACGAGATCGGCGAAAATCAGCCGTGGACAATTACGGTCACGGTCCAAAATGAGCGTCTGAAGAGTTTTGAAAACTTCCCCGAAATTAAGGGTTTTCGGAAGCGGGGGCAGTCAACCCAGTCCGCCACGAACATTGTAAACGGTCAGATTTCTTCTTCTGAAAGTGTAATCATGACCTACATGCCCATGCAGCAAGGGACAATCACCGTGCCGTCATTCACACTGAAAGTGAATGAGAAACCGGTGACGGTGGCGGGAAAGACGGTAAAAGTTGGACCGGCAAGGCAACAACAGCAGCGAGATCCATTCAAAACATTCTTCGATAGGAATCCAGCTGACGATTTCTTTGGGGAAGGCGAAACTGAATTTGTGGATATCAAAGAAGACGCGTTCCTGGCCTTAACTACCAGTAAAGATAACGTCTATGTTGGAGAGGGATTTAATACCACGCTTTCGTTTTTTGTATCTCAGGACAATCGAGCGCCGCTGCAGTTTTACGAGTTGGGACGGCAGCTGGCGGAAATTCTTAAGAAGATGAAACCCACAAGTTGCTGGGAAGAAAATTTCAACATCGAAAACATTGATGGGGAAAGCGTCAGAATCAATGGACGCGATTATACTCAATATAAAGTTTACCAGGCAACCTTTTTTCCGCTTAATACTGAGCCAATAAATTTCCCTAGCATCGGTCTTGAAATGATCAAATATAAAGTGGCGAAGAATCCGTCATTTTTTGGACAAAACCGAAAAGAAGATTTTAAAAAGTTTTATACTAAGCCGAAACGCGTCACTGTGAAGGAATTGCCACCCCATCCGCTAAAAAATTCCGTAGCGGTTGGAGATTATAAATTGGATGAGCGTATTAGAAGTAAAGACTTGGAAACTGGCAAGAGCGCAGCTTATAATTTTAATATTTACGGGGAGGGAAATATTTCTTCCATTGCTAAACCGAATGTCACGAGCGACGATCGTTTCGAGTTCTATGAACCGAATGTCAGGCAAGACATCAACAGGCAGAACAATCGTGTTACTGGAACAAAATCGTTTGATTATTTTATGATCCCTAAGGAACCGGGCAAGTACAAAATGAGTAATTATTTTCAATGGGTATTTTTTAACCCTCGGATAAAAAAATATGACACGTTGAAATCTCAGCTTACTTTAAACGTGTTGGGTGAAAGCAAAAAGAATGAAGCGATTCAGGCAAATGATTTAGGAAATTTCTACGACAAGATAGAAATCGCCGACAATACATTGCGGACAGTGAAAAATACCAGCTGGCAAAGCTGGGCTTTCAATAGCTTTATTTTGGTGATGTTGGCAGCTTCGACCTATCTTGTGCTCCGAAAATAAAATGAATTGAGAATTAGAATGATAAGAATGCCACGAAGGCACAAAGACACAAAGTTTCACAAAGATCGTCATTCTTATCGACCAGTCGTTTGCATTTTTAGGATGGAAATGCATGTGAAGCACACAAGAACTTGCGTTGCCAAATCTACAATCGTAAATCTAAAATCGTAAATCTAAAATCTCAATGTCCAATTCCTACGGAACGCTTTTTAAGATCACGACTTTTGGCGAATCTCACGGCCCGGCTATCGGCGTAACACTCGATGGTTGTCCTGCTGGATTGGAGATCGATGAAGCGTTCATACAGTTTGAATTAAGTCGCAGGAAACCCGGCCAGAGTAAAATTACAACGCAACGTAAGGAAGATGATACTGTTAAAATTCTTTCCGGTGTCTTTGAAGGCAAATCTACCGGTACGCCTATTGCGCTGTTAATTGAAAATCAAGATCAGCGAAGCAAAGATTACGGGCATATAGCCGAAACCTTTCGTCCGTCGCACGCAGATTATACCTATGAAGTCAAATATGGCCACCGAGATTATCGAGGTGGAGGGCGTAGTTCGGCACGGGAAACCGCAGCTCGGGTTGCTGCAGGTGCAATTGCCAAACTCCTGTTGAAAAAGCATAATGTTGAAATAAACGCTTTTGTCTCTAAAGTGGGTGAAATTGAATCGCCGCACTATACGCAATTAGATCTGTCTAAGACCGAGGATACAATCGTACGCTGTCCTGATCCTGCAACAGCGACAAAAATGATTGAACTTATTGATCAGGTTCGACTGGATCGTGACACCATTGGAGGTATTGTAACGTGTGTAATAAAAAATGCGCCTGCAGGCCTAGGAGAACCAGTATTCGATAAACTACATGCTGAACTGGGAAAGGCGATGTTGAGTATTAACGCCGTCAAGGGGTTTGAATATGGAAGTGGATTTGAGGGCCTCAAACTTCGTGGCTCTAAACACAATGATGAGTTTTACAATGACGGCGGCAGAATTCGAACACGAACTAATTTTTCCGGAGGTGTGCAGGGAGGAATTTCCAATGGAGAAGACATTTACTTCAATGTAGCGTTCAAACCTGTTGCTACGATTATGCAAGACCAGGTTAGCCTGGATAAACAGGGCAACGAGACCATCGTAAGCGGCAAGGGAAGACATGACCCGTGCGTATTACCGCGCGCCGTGCCCATAGTAGAGTCTATGGCTGCATTAGTGTTAGCGGATTTTTTGCTCAGAAGCAAAGTGTCGAAGCTGGTTTAGCTCTCGCGTCTGGCTTTAATCAAAATTAACTTCGCCCTCAGGCTCTGTGTACTCGCCTTCCCATTTCGCAATGATAATGGTGGCAAGACAATTACCGATGACGTTAACGGAGGTTCGTGCCATATCCATTAGCTCATCGATACCCAGTATGGCCATAATAGGCCAGAGCGGCAGACCAAAGGAGGCGGCTGTTCCCAATAAAATAACGAGTGTGGCGCGGGGAACCCCCGCAACGCCCTTGCTGGTGAGCATTAGAGTAATGACCATTAATATCTGATCACCTACGCTTAACTCAATATTCGCGGCTTGTGCCACGAAAACGGAGGCCAATGATAGATATAAAGTGCTCCCATCCAGGTTAAATGTGTATCCCGTCGGAAGCACGAAGGAAACAATTTTTCGCGGTACGCCGAGTTTTTCCATGTTCTCCATTGCCTTAGGCAGGGCGGATTCGGAGCTTGTTGTAGCGAAAGCAATAGAAACTGGTTCAGAAATCGCGCGAAAAAATTTACGGATAGGCACCTTCACCAGTAGGGCTACCGGTAAGAGAACTGCAAACAAAAACAGGAGCAACGCCCCATATAGGGTAAACAGGAGTTTCAGCAACGACATTAAAATATCAATACCAAGGTGTCCCACGGTTACTGCAATGGCCGCGCCTACGCCAAACGGGGCAAAATGCATAATGATGTTCGTAAACTTGAACATTGTTTCTGCCAGACTTTCGGTAAAATCCAGAATAGGTTTTTTCTTCTTTTCTGATAATAAAGCGAGAGAAATCCCGAAAATTACGCTGAAGACAACAATCGGCAGTACATCACCGTGATAGATGGATTTTATAAAATTTTCGGGAAAAACGTGGAGGATCACATCCTGCCAGTTTTGCGCTTTTGCTTCCGGTAAGTCCTGGTTGAAACCTTCTGGTAAAACGATCCCTTCGCCGGCTTTGGTGATGTTTATAGCCACGAGGCCTATCAAAAGGGCCAAGGTTGTGACAACCTCAAAATAAAGTATGGATTTCCAGCCCATGCGCCCCACTTGTTTCAAATTGGAATGGCCAGCGATACCCATCACAAGCGTTGCAAAAAGTATGGGTGCAATGATCGTTTTAATAAGTCTTAAGAAAATTTTGCTTAACACTGAAAGATTTTGGGCGAATTCCGGAAAGTTTAATCCTATCTCGATACCAATGATCATACTTACTAGAATCCACGTTGTCAGTGATTTTTTGTTGAAGGCAAAAACAATAACAAAAAGCCATGTAATCCAACGGACCGCTATCAATGCAAGAGGAGGAAGTTGAATGTTGGTGTAGAAATGAAGGAAATGAAGAATTGTCGCAATCGATAGAAGGACAAAAATGATTTGAATAACCCTTTTTTGACTCAAGGTTTCTGAATTTAGATGCGAATAAGTCTTACTTCCGGGGCAATATAAAAAAAGTCCTGATTCTGGGACCGGAATTATGGTGTATACACCAGTACACGAACTTAAAATCTGTAATTTTGTTCGATATTGTAGATAAAAGCAATTGTATATGTTACAGGCTGTCCCCAAGAATATTCACATCTACCTGGAATCCAATCCAAATCCCAACTCGCTCAAGTTTGTTGTTAATGAGATGCTGGTTCCTGAAGGATTAAGTTTTGACTTTCCAGATATCGAGAGCACATCCATCTCTCCGCTGGCGAAGGAACTGTTTTCTTTTCCTTTTGTGGATCGCGTTTTTTTTGCAGGTAATTTTGTTACAGTCACGAAAAAGGAAGCTATAGACTGGGTTGAAATTCAGAACGTCTTAAAAGAGTTCATCAAAAAATATCTTCTTGAGGGAAAACTCATAATTGATCTAAAGGAAGAAGGTGAATCACTGCCTGTCGAAGAAGAAACGGACACGATTAAAAAGATCAAGACGATATTAGAGGAGTATATTCGCCCGGCTGTAGAGCAAGATGGAGGTGCAATTACTTATCATTCGTTTCAGGATGGCGTGGTAAAGGTGAAATTGCAGGGATCCTGTAGCGGTTGCCCTTCGTCTATGATTACCTTAAAGGCTGGTATAGAAAATCTTTTTACCCGAATGATGCCCGGCGAAGTGTCATCCGTTGAAGCTTTGAATTAAACGCAAATAAATATAAACTAAACCCGGTCCCGCCGGGTTTTTCTTTTTAGCATCGCATAGTAATCTTAGCGATTCAACAATGGTCGAATGTAGGGTGTTTTGGACATGTTTGACGATCTGCTGCTTCGTTACGCAACTTTCTTTTTCGCAGCAGGGCGATAGCATTGAGATCATAAAAATCGATACTACAAGTGACATCGTAGAAAAGGTAAAGAAAACCAAACTAACGAAGGAGATCCTAAAAAGTGTTACACGAAAACAACCGAAAGGCGAAAGCATCATAAATACCCGAAGCGAGGAGCCCTTTCTACCTTTCGCTGGGAAAGTCATTCGCAAGATTCTTATTAACCACATTGATTTCGAACGAAGCCTTACGGATACAAGCAAAAACGTTAAGAATACTATTGTCAAAGTCGGTAACGCCCTGCATAGCACCTCTAAAGAATGGGTTATCCGCGATCATGTTTTTTTTAAGGAAAAAAAACCTTTAAACGCCTACTTACTGGCGGATAACGAACGATACCTCCGCGATCTTGATTTTATTGTTGACGCACGTATATTCGTTGTCCCGCTTACAAGTACCAAGGACTCCGTGGATGTGCTTGTGGTGACGCGTGACGTTTTCAGTATCGGAGGGAGCTTCAGTCCGAGAGGTGTCAATGAAACGAAATTCAGGATTTACGACGCCAATTTTTTGGGTTGGGGTCAGCGATTGCAATTCAACGGATATTATGACCCTGACCGCGACCCTAATTTCGGGTATGATATATATTACCGTAAGAGCAGCTTCGGCGGGAGCCTTGTCAACGTTACGGCTGGATACACACAATTGAATGCCGGAAGCAGCTATGGCAATGAGCAAGAAGAAGCATATTACTTACGGCTGGATCGACCTCTCGTGTCAGCTTACTCCAGATTAGCCGGAGGACTGGAGTTGAGTAGAAACTGGTCTAAGAACTTTTATCAGGCACATGATTCCGTTTTCAGGGCATACCGATACAACATCAGAGATGTTTGGTTGGGATATAATCTTGGAGCAAGGAAGAACCGTGCGAACCGAGGTAGTCATTTTATCAGTGCCAGAGTGTTTGAGCAAAGATTTTCACGAAAACCAACCCAGCCTCAGGATGCGATAAACCCCGCGTTTAACAGTCGTACATTTATACTTGGTTCTTTCACTTTCTTTAGACAAGAGTTTTATAAAACGCAATATGTATATGGATTTGGCCGTACGGAAGACGTTCCCTATGGACATACCATATCTCTACTGGCGGGGTGGCAAAATCTATTGTCACTAAAACGGGCCTACATCGGGCTTGATGCCGAAAAATCGTTCGTCCATTCTGGCGGAAATTTTTACACCCTTTCATTACGAGCTGGTGGTTATCCAAATCACGGGCGATGGGAGGATGCGGCGTTATTACTGTACGGTAAACTCTTTAGCAGGCTGAAGCAATCGAAGCGGTTCTTGATCCGTCAATCCGCTGAGTTGGACTTTACTTATGTCTTCAATCAACGCACAAATACACTGCTCGATATCAACAATAGTT
>DASQTN010000827.1:0-5592 GCA_035641895.1 Chryseolinea sp.
GGAAAAAATATTGGCGCTGGTTAAAGAATCACGAACAGGCAAACCCTATCTTCCAATTACACGGCAGCGGACCATAGTTTTTCCGGGAACAGACGGTGGAGCACAATGGGGTGGCGCTGCCATCGACCGTGAAGGCATTATGTACGTGCCGGCAAAAGAAATTCCCGTATTCACCACCCTCACTGACGCACCAATAAAGGAGAGAACTATGACTGGCAAGGCATTGTATCTGACACATTGCGCTTCGTGCCACGGAACAGATCTTCAAGGTGATCATCTTGGCACATATCCTTCGCTGACTGATTTATCGCAGCGTAGCTCAAAAGCGCAGGTCCATCAGTTGCTGAAGAAAGGCCGGGGAATGATGCCCGCATTCACACAAATTCCCCCGCACGAAAAAGATGTCATCGTATCGTTTTTGTTTGGAAAAAATGACACAACGCTTGCGGTATCCGCACCTTTCGCCGGTCAAGCGCCCTACGTTCATACAGGGTATAATCGTTGGTATGATAGTTTAGGGTTTCCAATCAATACACCGCCATGGGGTACCCTGACGGCAATAAACCTTCAAACCGGAAAACGTCTTTGGCAAATTCCTTTGGGAGAATTTCCTGCCTTGAAAAACAAAGGCATTGCCGCTACGGGAACCGATAATTATGGTGGTCCTCTAGTAACGGAAAGTGGACTTATTTTTATTGCCGCTACGCCCGATAAAAAATTCAGGGCCTTTGACAAACGTAATGGCAAATTGTTATGGGAAAGAGATCTTCCCGCTCCAGGCTATGCGTCACCTTCAACATATTCGGTAGACGGGAAACAATATATTGTTATAGCTTGCGGCGGGGGAAAGTTACGAAGCGCGTCGGGGGATAAATATGTCGCGTTCGCCATTAAGTAGAATTTTTTACGTTTCTCATTCGTTCGATTGCCAATTTTTTTTATTGATAACATGCTAACTCTACGAGCGCTACAGATTTTCTTTTGTGCTCAAAAGTTATTCGTATTGATGTTGTGCTAATGTTATTGAACGCAATGGTATTTCTTGTATTGCCGACAAGTTTTGTTGAGTCACCGGATGCTAGAGGACTCCATTCATTTCCGTTTTTATATTGAATAGTATAGTTTCCAGGAAGGCCAAAATTTTTGTCGTCAGTGTACAAGTATGTTTCAATCCTTGAAAGTTCACGTGTCTGTCCGAAATCAATAGCATACCAGTCCGTGGACGATGTTGATCCTTCCGTTGACCACCGGTTACTTATTTCAGGAAAGTACCAGATGCGCCCATCAATTGCCTGGTTCAGTGAATCCAGTTCATTATTGATTGAAGCTGATGGTTGTGGATAGCCCTTCCGTGAGATGTTTAAAGCATAATTAATACCTTGTTTCGATGGGTCCACCATTGCCGCGTTTCCAACCTCAACCTCATACTTTCCATTAATCTCTGTAACATCCTTTTTTTCGCCGTCTATTAACACGGTTATACCTTTACCAAATTTGTATTTGGTACCATCCTTGTCATAGATGACCGTGAGTTTATGTCCGTGATAACGAACATCGTCGATGCAGAAGTATGCAATGCCATCGTCAATTAAAGGATTGAGCGTAAGCGTATCACTTTCGTCGGGCCGGATACCACAGAGTCCGCTAATAACAAGGTTGTTGTAGGACGAGTGATTATAATGGTTGCTCCAATAAAAGTATACGATAGGTCCACCTTTATTGGGATCATAGTTTTCCACCAAATTTATTTTGCCATTGGGAAGGTAATGTTGTTTGGTAAATTGACGCAACAGATTCAGATAGTCAGATTTCTTAACTAGATCTTGATTGTAATGGTTGAGGAAATTACCCATGGCGGTTATTACCTGACTCGTTTGGTATGGCCAACTCGGACCGTTCCACTGACTTCCAGGTTTATCCCCGTTAAAAACAAATTGTTTGAAGTAATATTGATACGAAGGCTCATTTGTCCTCAATCCAAATTGGCCGAGTAGTTGGGTAGTATCTAACACATGTTTCCATGCCGTGTTAAACGTTTTGTTATCGGCCGGGAGATTATAAAACCATGGAATCATTCCCGCCAACTCACGACCGCGGATGAAATCCCAGTAGTGTACATATTGATTGTTGACTTTATACCGATCTGTGAAGTGTTGAAGCGAATCGTTCCACAGACTTACTTGAACGTTATTTTTTAACGCATGCGCTCGCGCCAGATAATCTTTCCGAGTAGCAACATCGCCTTTTAATTCTGCAATTTTTGAAATTGCCATTGCGTTTCCATACATATAACTATTGATCGTAGGTCTGAAGGCATCGCCACCTTCAAATCCATCTTTTCCACCAGAGGCATCAATAGAGGCAATCGTATATTCCGTGGCATCTGGCATCGCTGGGATGAAGTACAGGTTTTTTTCAGGTTCCCAGTGGTCAGCCCATTGGTTGTAAATCGCCTTCATGGGCTCCAGTTGATTAACTATAAAGGCGGAATCCAAATTGACCAAATATCGGGCATATGCGGCATCAGCAATTCCTTCGCTATAACTCCGGGTGTTGCCTCCGCCCGCGTACATGTAATCTATATAAGCGTCCATGTAACTGTCATCCTTAAGCCATCGTCCTTCGTAAATATGATGCATTGTGGCAGCATTGATTGTGCTATATGGTTCGCGATCCCAGTGAACGTCATTTATAAATTCCGTGATTACGTATTCATCTTCACCGACGTTGCGTAAGTGAGCTTTGTACAATTTCCAGCGATAGTAATAAACGGCTTCAATCTCTTTGTCAGAACATTCGAAGAAAGGTATATTATCGAGATACCATTGAGCATCGTTACCATAATGTTCCGTTGCGTGTTGATGATGATCGATTGGCGATCTCAGCTCTTTATCCTTACAAGCTATGAGGATGACAATGATCAGAAAAGCAAGAAGCGCATTGCTGAAAGCTTTGCTTGTTAGTATGGACATACAATATTCTTTTAATACAGCGTCAGTTCAATATAGCAAATAATTAACCTCACTGCCGGCCTTGTTCCCATCTCGATAAAATATTTCATAAATTGAAGGATGTATATAATTGATTCACCTTTTCCGAAAGTTGGACATTTTACGAACGGCCCGAATTTGTTCTTTCGGCTATGAAGGCGCTTTGGATTTTTCATTTTGTTCTTACAACGGTAACCACGCTGACAGGGCAGTCCAGCGAGGATCTCAAGTTTGTTAAGCCCAAGGAAATCACGCCAACTAATACAATCTCATTTATGCTCCCTGTAACGAAGGTCACGCAGCTTCATCAGGCTAAAGGCGAAAAACTTAGCTTTAATGTACCACTGATCATTGTAAATAACGATAGTCTAAAAACGAAACACGTTCACATTCGAGGAAATACATCCGCATATCTCAGAAGGAAAAGTCTAAATATTAAACTCACCAAAAAGGCTTCATTCTATACACGAAGAGACACATTTTCATTAAAGAAATTTTATGCCATAAGTATGAGTATGGACAAGAATTACATTCGCAATAAGATCTCATGTGAAGTGTTGCAGCATTTGAATGTCAAAGTACCGGTGAATGCGTACACTAACCTTTTGATCAATGGGAAAACGGAAGGGCTTTACCTCGCTTTCTATCCTCCCGAGGAATTTGGATTGGAGAAATGCAATGCGTCACTTGTGATCCGGCGCGGTTATGATGCATCTGTAGATGGAATTCAATATGAAGATATTTCTAAAAAAGAAGCGGCTGCGCTCAGACAAAAGTTTGAATCAATCTATCGCGATATATTGCGTAAACACAAAGGTGAGGAACTCTATAAGCAACTGGATGATGTGATTGATTTGGAGAGTTATTTTGCCTGGCTTGCCTTTAACGATCTATTTCAAAACGGTGATTATGCGGATGAAGTTTACTTGATGTGGAGTAGGGACAAAGGCAAATTTGAAATTATCCCATGGGATTTTGATGACATATTGCGTGGTCAGCCTCACGAAGGTATTACCGCACGGAATGCGATACTTCATGACAAACTTATTTTTTCGTCGGAGGATGCTCTGGATGTGAAAATTGCTACTGACGATTTTCTTTACATGAAATATCTGAGTTCCTACAAACAACTATTAGACAAGCTGACACCGCCAGTACTTTCTCAAATATTCAATGATGTTTATGAGGCGATATACCCCTATTACCTAAAGGAAGATATTATCGCGCAATCACAATATGATCCATCCGGACAAACGGACATTACGGAGCTTGAAGCGGATCTGCGATCTATCAATCAGTCCATTAATGCAAAAGCGCTTAACCTTAGGCCTAAAATAAATTTATTGCTGGACGGCTCCAAGCCTATTTCGAAATAGAAGGCAGCTTTAATAAAGCGTATGGTCATTGGCTCTTGCGCGACTTATCCAAGCCAGCAGTTGACTAAGAATTAAAAAGCCAATGGCGATGACTATTATATACAAACTCACCCCGTATATGCCACCGGCTTGATCAGGATCAAGAAAGGGATACGGATACCAATGAGTAAATGATGCACGAATGAAAGTATAAATTGTCCAAAGGATAGGAAAGATAAGCCATAGAAAGGACTCTCGAGACGTTATTGGCAATTTTGATGGCCACAATAACCACCAAACGGTAATGAAGAAGGGTCCACATTGATGGAGGATAAAATTGTTCCAATTAAAATGACCAGGGTTCGGATTTACCTCCGTGTGCTGCAACAACAAAGCGTATACGGCGCCCGTTACGATCATGTAGAGTACAGCGGCGCCGCGAAGATATCGGAACCACGTTCCTAATTGTTTCCTGCTTACGATCGCCCACGCCGCGATAATATAAGTGGCGGTGGCAATAAAATTGCTTTGAACAGTAAAGTAGCTAAACCTATTCCATCCGTATCCATGAGAAGTTGGTTCGCCTCTCCAGGCGTTCCACGGAGAAATGGCAAATATTGTAAGTATTGCCATGGTGATCAAAACAATCGCGTTTATCCATTTTATATTTTGGGGCAAATTTACCTGTGTGATAGAGCTCAATTTAAATCAACGGCATGCTTTCGTTTCCACTTTTCATATTTCATTCTCAACAGGTGTACTGCGTTTGATTTACCCTTTCCTTGTCCAAAAATTACTAAATGCAAGTAAGGCTTTGTGTCATTTGGTTTAGCAACAGTTAAAAAGGCGCTTGTCGCTCTTTGTTCGCCACATCGTTTGTCACCTCCGGATTCCGAACCAGCGTGTAAAGCGTTCATTAATATTTCAGCGATGTGTAACGAACCTGTCTGACCTTTCTTGACAACGTCCATAATGGCTTCCAGTTGCGTATCCGATGCCAGTGTATTACCCTGTACGGAAACGCCATACGTCGTCAATGCTCCATTGACTGGATGAGTTAAATTACCGGTATACGTTTTTGGGTCATTAATATATTTAATGGTTATAACCGCATATTGCTGCCGCTCGGGATCAAAGATAGGATCTCTCATTGCCTGGATAATTTCTTCTGGAGTTGATTCTGCGAGGATCATTTGAATTGCTTTTTCTCTCGCTTGGTTGTTGCTCATGGCTTGTACAATCACTGC
>DASQTN010000828.1:0-3269 GCA_035641895.1 Chryseolinea sp.
GAGTCCTCAACAATAGATTTATAGCTACAAAGAAGAATAATAGATGGGCAATCTGGACACTTGCCGGACGGTTGTTAGTAGACAGTACAGAAGAAATCTTTCATGCTAAAAACGTAATAGGATTAAGAAATAACGGCAGAACAAAACTCGTTACGGCAGCAATGTTAGCCACTCTCCCATCTCCCCTTATACGTGAGGATACATTAGAATATGAAGAAGTGAGATCATGGAGTAACGATTGGATCTTTGTAAGGAACGGGACATGCTCGGGATTACTAGATCAGTCATTGCGAGAAATTGTGGCTGGGGGAGATCAAATTCTTAACACAACGTTTTTCGGCGTCGCAGCTGCAACAGCCTTCGGTACTCGTTTTTATAATTTCAATGGCCAAAGGTCCGACACCCTGCATCAAGTTCTCGTGCGGGATCCCTGGATTGCGGTCAAAGATTCTCTGTGGAGATTTCTGGATCCGAAAACGATGAGTTACTTCGGTGATCAATATGATACCATTGCGACATACGGTCCGTTTGCCGTTGGATTCAGACAAGACAGCAGCTTCATATTTTTCAATCAAAACAATTATCGAAAGAGTGTCAAACCTTCCTTTGTTGAAGTTGTACATGGCAAGGATGGTTATGCACTTCTAATGGTGAATTATGACGGAAGAAAAACAGTTTACGACCACAATGGCAAAAAATTATTTACGACAACGTATGATAGGATTCAATATGTCGGCCACGACCTTTTCGTCGTTCACAAAAAGGAGAAAAAGGGTTTGATGACTACAAGCGGAAAACTATTGCTTGCGGCAGAATATGATGCAATCGTCGCGCTGAATAATGGTATGTTTTCATTATTAAAGGCGATGAAGTTTGGTTTGTTTGATGGGTTAAAAAAGAAACAGATCCCTCCCTACTATACCAAAAATCTTTCCCCTTATAATAGTCATACAGTAACAGCATTTAGAAATGGATTATATGGTTTCATTCGGTGGGATAATAAACCTATAAGCAAATTTGAGTTTAATGAAATTCAATTTTGGAATGATACGACCGCATTGGTGAAAAAGAATTCACATTGGATGCTCTATGAAATAAAAAATAACAAGATCCTCCTGGATGAAATCAAAGACCTAACATTCCTAGGGCATTCGGCTACGGAAAAACTTGCCATCGTTCATCAACAAACAAATTATGGTGTTATCCATAATTCAAAGGGTATTATCATTCCGTTGTCTTACAGTGATGTGGTCAATGTTGGATCGGATGAAAAACCGCTTTATTTTACAGAGAAAAAAGTGGAGGAAGCTTCTATTTTTGTTGTCATTTACTACAGCGATGAAGGCAAATTGCTGAGAACAGAAGTGTATGATGAAGATGATTATGATAAAATTTATTGTGATAATTGATCGCTTAATGAAGCAACGACCTTTCAACACCGAATCTATGAATCTGATAGAAAACCTTGTTAAATAATTATTCTTTGCCACCACATTTTCTATCTTGGCGACAGGAGAATCTATAGACTACGATCATGAGAGCCTCAATTTTTATCTTTACCATGCTGTTGTGCCATGTGCTGGCCGCCCAACAACCAGATCCAATGGGTCGGCCGAAACTTGTAGTAGGCATTGTGGTTGACCAGATGCGCCAGGAATACCTTTACCGTTTTTACGACAAGTTCGGACAACAAGGCTTCAAGCGATTAATGAACGACGGCTTCATGCTCAAAAACGGTCATTATAACTACGCGCCTACTGTAACCGGTCCGGGTCACGCTTCCGTCTATACTGGTACAACACCGGCAGTTCATGGTATCATAGGAAACGAATACTATGACAAAGACAAGAAAAAATTTGTGAACTGTGTAGAAGATAGCCTTTATAAAGCTGTTGGAAATGATGCAGCAAATGGAAAACTGGCACCCAGCCGGTTATTATCTTCGACCGTTACTGACGAATTGAAATTATTTACTCAGAAACAGGCAAAGGTAATTGGAGTCTCTATCAAAGATCGAGGAGCAATTTTGCCGGCTGGTCACATGGCCGACGCTGCATACTGGTTCGATTCAAAGTCGGGTAAATTTATATCGAGCACATTTTACATGACCAAACTCCCGGACTGGCTGGTTAAATTCAACGCTCAAAATCTGGCTGATAAATATTTATCCCAGGAATGGCAAACCTTATTACCCATTGAACAATATTCCGAAAGCGGCCCTGATGATTCACCTTATGAGCGTAAGTTTTCAGGGAAAGAAAAATCTACCTTTCCCTATAAGCTTTCAGAGCTGCGGGGGAAAAACGAGGGATTTGGAATGCTGTCTTCAACGCCGTTCGCTAATGATTATCTGACTCAAATAGCCTTTGCTGCACTCGGCGGCGAGCAGCTAGGCAAAGATGCCATTACAGATTTTTTATGCGTCTCATATTCTGCGACCGATGCAGTAGGTCATGCAAAAGGACCAAACGCTGTGGAAATTCAAGATACTTATCTAAGACTTGACAAGAATATTGAAGAGCTGTTAAAAAAACTGGACACTGAAGTTGGCAAGGGAATGTACACCGTATTTGTTACCGCCGATCACGCAGTTGCCGACGTACCACAATATCTTATCGATAATAAAGTTCCCTCAGGGTATTTTCGTGAGTCGTATTTGAAATCGAAGCTTGACGAATATTTGGCTGGCTACTATCCCGGAAAGTCGTTTATCGAAAATATCAGCAATCAACAAATTTTTCTTAATCAAGAGGCTTTTAGCAAAGACCCCAGAGCTTCTGGTATGGACATGTACCTCGTCACAGAGCTTATCGGAAAATACCTGATGACGATGGATGGAATCACAAACTATTTTACAGAAGCAACGCTTCGGCAGGGCAATTATGGTGAGGACGGCCAAAAAGGAAAAGTCATACGAGGATACAATGCCAAGCGTTCTGGTGATATCGTATTTGTGCTAGACCCAGGATGGATAGAGTCTGGCTCAATCCAAGGGACCACACACGGCTCGGGCTACACGTATGATACGCACGTGCCAATGCTGTTCTTTGGTTTTGGAATAAAAAAAGGTTCCTCAGTGCAGCCCTATTCTATCACAGACATTGCACCTACAATTTCGGCATTATTAAATATTAAATTTCCAAGCGGCAGCACCGGTCAGCCCATAAGTGAAATTTTAGATTAACTTGACATGTCCGTAACGTTATATCCAACGCTATCAATAGGTAATAACGTGATGGAGATTTCCAAGCTTATGTTAACTTAATAAA
>DASQTN010000829.1:0-3850 GCA_035641895.1 Chryseolinea sp.
TGTTAATAACAAGCCCATTATCAATAAATGGAGATCGATATCTGAGATTCCAGCCACAACTAAAGAATCCGATGCGTTAAGCAAAGATTTAATCAAGCGCGGATTTAAGTTTGTTGGAAGCACCGTTATGTATGCCCATATGCAAGCCTGCGGTCTGGTAAACGATCATCTTATCGATTGCTGGAAGTACAAGAAAGTCATGCAGAAATAAATGTATCCTTTCGACCTGCCGTCACTTTGCTGCCGCGCGAATAATTTCCTTCTTAGCAAGATGAATGTTCCAGATACCTTCGACCTTAACAGCACCATCTGGTAATGGCGATACTTTTGGGCGCGTATAAATCAAGGAGTCGTAGTCCTCGCCTTTATTAGCGGTGTGAAGCTTTTGAATATTGTCGTGAATTGCCCCCGATTCAGCTCCCGCCACATACGCTTCAATAAGTTGGTTTTCTACCTCAAGGGCATTGGAGGTTCCGGGTTTTAGCAACTGAATGTTGACGTGATAATGTTGTTCTAATGAATCCATCTTGGATGCCTCGAAGGAAATGCTTTCCATCGCCTCATAAATTATTCGTCCCTGGTCCAGGGATGTAGTAACAATCTCAGCATCGCTAAGCTTGACTATTTTCTGATCTTCCATTCCTTCATGCAATTTTTTTCTTTGCTCATCAGACAAATTGCCCCCACAAGCGAACAATAAGAAGGAGGTTATCACTAAACACATTGCTTTCATGGCGCTAAGTTCCCTGCCTGGGTTAACAAATCCAAGTAATCTATTCGTAAACCGCTATCGCCAGTTTATGACAGAGACTTTTTATTAACTTTGACGGTCATTTTTACTTATGATTGAAAAATTAGAGGAATTAAAACTTCGATTTGAGGAAGTGGGTCAGCTGTTGATGCAGTCCGAAACTGTTAAGGATATTAAGAAGTACTCTCAGCTTAATAAGGAATATAAAGACCTTGATAAGATTGTTAGTAAATACAATCAGTTCAGGGATGCTAACAATCATCTTCAGCAAGCCAAGGAAGTCCTTCAGAAAGAAAAAGATGAAGACATAAGGGAGATGGCAAAAATGGAAATTGACCAGCTTGTGCCGAAAATAGAAAAGCTGGAGTCAGACTTAAAAGAACTTTTGATACCTAAAGATCCGAACGACGATAAGAACGTTATGCTCGAGATCCGTGCGGGAACAGGCGGCGACGAAGCGGCCATTTTTGCGGGTGATCTCTGGCGCATGTATCAACGGTTTTGTGAACGAAGAGGGCTGAAAATGTCCGTCTTGGACGTAACAGAAGGTACTGCCGGCGGCTATAAAGAAGTTATCTGTAGCGTGGCTGGCGAGGGAGTTTACGGATTATTGAAATTTGAATCCGGTGTACACCGCGTACAACGTGTACCTGCCACCGAGCAAATGGGCCGTGTACACACGTCCGCTGCTTCTGTCGTGGTGATGCCGGAGGTCGAGGACGTCGCAATAGAGATTAGTCCCGCGGATTTAGAATATCAGACAGCCCGCTCAAGCGGTGCCGGCGGCCAGAATGTTAATAAGGTTGAAACAAAGGTTCAGCTTACCCATAAACCAAGCGGTATTGTGATCACTTGTCAGGTTGAGCGCTCTCAGCACGCCAATCGTGAGCGAGCTTTGCAGATGTTAAAGACAAAACTTTATGAAATCGAATTAGAAAAGCAGCAATCTGAAATAGGTGCAACGCGTAAATCTATTGTGCGCACTGGCGATCGTTCCGAGAAAATCAGAACCTATAATTATCCACAAAGCAGGGTTACGGATCATAGGATTGGTTATACGCAACACAACCTCCCGGCAATCATGAACGGCGACCTGGATAATTTTGTTGAGCAGCTGCGGATTGCCGATAGTGCGGAACGTATGATGGAAGGAGTCTGATATTAGTACGGTTTTGCGCAACATTAAATTAATTCGCCTGTTTGATTAACTTTAAATAAAAAAGTCACACTATGGCAAAATGGATCGGAATAGGGGCGCTAGTAATATTAGTGCTTTGGATTTTCAGTTCTTATAATGGGTTGGTGAACAAGGACGAGGCCGTCAACAGTCAATGGGGAACCGTTGAGAGTCAATACCAGCGGAGAATGGATTTGATTCCTAACCTGGTAAACACAGTAAAAGGATATGCACAGTTCGAACAGGAAACCCTGACGAAGGTCATCGAAGCAAGATCAAATGCAACTTCCGTTAAGATTGACCCCACTAATCTGACGCCAGAAAAGCTGCAACAATTTCAGCAGGCGCAGGAAGGCATAACATCCGCTTTATCGCGATTACTTGTCGTCGTTGAAAAGTATCCCGATCTTAAGGCAAATCAAAATTTTCTGGATTTGCAGTCCCAACTTGAAGGAACAGAAAACCGGATCGCTGTGGAACGGAAGCGTTTTAACGATGTGGTTAATGAATACAATTCGTCGGTGAGAACTTTTCCAGGCGTGCTGGTGGCTAAAATTTCTGGCTTTGAACGAAAAGGATATTTTGAAGCTGCTCAAGGCGCGGAACAAGCGCCCACAGTAACTTTTTAAAGGTAAAAAACTCTCTGCTTGCAAAGAGAGAAGCCCTGCCAGTTAGGCGGGGCTTTTTATTTAGTAGTCAATCCGACGCGATTTGAAAAGCTAGCACGAACATTCTTAAATGCCAAGAAGAAGTGAAAAACGCCAAGAAATGAAAGATTCTTCTAGAGCGTGCGCTTAACCTCGCGTTGCTCATAACTTTCAATTACATCACCCTCCTTTATATCGTTAAACCCGTCGATGCCAATTCCGCAGTCAAACCCGGTCTTAACCTCACTGGAGTCGTCCTTATGTCGTTTTAATGAACCAAGTTTTCCAGCATAAATAACGATACCATCGCGAATCAGGCGAATCGGGTTGCTTCGTTTTATTGATCCATCAGTAACCATGCAGCCGGCGATGGTTCCGATTTTCGAGATCTTAAATACTTCACGAACTTCTGCATTACCGACAATGACCTCTTCAGTCTCAGGGGCAAGCATACCTTCCATTGCAGCCTTCACATCATTGATCGCATCATAAATGATGGAGTAAAGGCGGATTTCAATTTCTTCATTTTCTGCAACACGCCTCGCTGGTCCTGAAGGTCGCACCTGGAACCCAAGAATAATTGCATCGGATGCTGATGCCAGGAGCACATCTGATTCAGAAATTTGGCCAACGCCCTTGTGAATAATTGCAACCTGAATTTCCTGAGTCGAAAGTTTTAATAATGAATCCGTCAAAGCTTCGACGGAACCATCCACATCACCCTTAACGATAACATTCAGCTGCTTGAAGTTTCCGATGGCCAATCGTCTTCCGATTTCATCGAGTGTAATATGTTTTTTGGTGCGAATACTTTGCTCACGCAAAATTTGTCCGCGCTTGGTTGCTATTTCTCTCGCTTCGCGATCGGTACCAAGCACCATTACTTTTTCACCAGCCTGCGGAGCGCCATCCAGACCTAACACAACTACCGGGGTAGACGGTCCGGCTTCATTGGTTCGCTTTCCGGTATCATCAAACATAGCCTTGACACGGCCATAATTCGCACCTGCCAAAAGGATGTCTCCGATTCGCAGCGTGCCTGACTGAATCATGATCGTAGATACATAACCGCGACCTTTATCGAGAGACGCCTCAATTACTGAACCTGTGGCACTTCTTTCAGGATTTGCCCGAAGGTTTAGCAACTCAGCTTCCAGTAATACTTTCTCCAAAAGGTTGTCAATACCTTTACCTGTTTTTGCAGAAATTTCCTGACTTTGATATTTTCCACCCCACTCTTCAACGAGGATATTTATCTTAGATAACGATTCACGA